>JALSKD010000037.1 GCA_026989015.1 Gammaproteobacteria bacterium | reverse complement strand
CCGCTGAGGTTCAGGCCTTCGCCGCGCAGGCGCTCGAGCAGCGGGCTGATGATCTCGATCTCTTCGCGGCCCAGGTAGCCGTTCTCGCCGGCGTGCGGGTTGAGCCCGCAGACCTTGATGTGCGGCCGGTCGAGCCCGAAGCGCGCGCGCAGATCACGGTCGAGGATGCGCAGTATCGGCTCCAGTCGTTTGCTGGTGATCGCATCGGGCACCGAGCGCAAGGGCAGGTGGGTGGTGGCCAGGGCGACGCGCAGACCGTCGGTGGCCAGCATCATCACCGGCAGCTGGCCACCGCAGCGTTCGGCGAGGAATTCGGTATGTCCGCTGAACGCGAGGCCGGAGGCGTTGATGATGTCCTTCTGGATCGGAGCGGTGACCATGGCCGCGAATTCGCCGCTCAGGCAGCCGTCGCAGGCCCGTTCCAGCGTGTTGAGCACATAGCCGGCATTGGCCGTATCGAGGCGCCCCGGTTCTGCGGCGGTGCCGAGCGGAATGTGCAGCAGTTCCAGCTGTGGGGCGGGTGGCGGCCGCTGCGGTTCGTAGTCGCGCATTTCGAGCGGGTGGCCAGTGAGCCGGGCCCGCTCGTGGAGCAGTTCGCTGTCGCCGATCACCACCAGCCGGGCGGGGAAGGCGGCGGGGTCGATGCGGGCCATCAGTTCCGGACCGATGCCGGCGGGCTCACCGCTGGTGATGGCGATGACCGGGCGTTCGGTCATGGCTTCAGGCCGGGTCGTCGAGGATCTTGACGAAGGCTTCGTCGCGCAGCCGTCGCTGCCAGAGCTCCAGCACTTCATCGCGTTTCTGCTTGTGCAGCAGGGCGCGGATCTTCTTGCGTTTGCTCTCGTCGGTCTCGTCGACGGTGCGGCGTTCGAGCACCTGCAGGATGTGCCAGCCGAAAGGCGAGCGGAATACCTCGCTGGTCTCGCCGACCGGGGTGGACAGCATGACCCGCTCGAATTCCGGCACCATCACCCCCTTGCCGACCCAGCCCAGGTCGCCGCCGAGGCCCTTGGAGCCGGTGTCGTCGGAATACTCGCGGGCCAGCTCGGCAAAGTCGGCGCCTTGCTGGATCTGTTCGCGCAGCGACTCGAGTTGCCGTTTCGCGTCCTCGTCGCCGGTCACCGCGTCGGGCTTGATGAGGATGTGACGGGCATGGGTCTGTTCCGTCAGCACCTGATCGCTGTCGCGCAGATCGACCAGCTTGATGATATGGAAACCGCCGGCGGCGCGGATCGGATCGCTGATCTGGCCGACGCTCATGTTCGGTACGCGATCCGAGAACAGGCTGGGCACCTCGGCGTGCTTGCGCCAGCCCAGGTCGCCGCCCTGCAGCGCGGTTCCGCTGGCCGAGTGGCGGCGCGCCAGTTCGCCGAAATCCTCGCCGTTGCGGGCACGGGCGACCAGCTCTTCGGCCAGCGCGCGGGCCTCGGCCACCTGTTCGCTGCTGGCGCCGTCGGGCAGGGCCACCAGGATATGGGCGAGGCGGTACTCTCGGTTTTCATTCTGTCCGGCGCTGCGCTTGAGGTAGTCGTCCACTTCCTGGTCGCTGATGTCGACATTGGAGCGGGCGTAGCTGTTCTTGATGGTGTTGATCATCATCTCGCGGCGGATCTTCTCACGGAACTGGCGGTAGTCGATGCCGTTGTCGAGCAGGGCCTGACGGAACTGGCCCAGGTTCATGCCGTTGTTGGCGGCCAGTTTCTCCAGTGCCCGGTTGAGCTGGCTGTCGGTGATCTCGATGCCGCGCCGTTTGGCCTGCTGCAGCAGGATGGACTGGTTGATCAGCAGTTCCAGAACCTGGGGCGCGATGTCTTCGTCGGGCGGCAGCTGCCGGCCCTGCAGGCGGAATTCGTCGCGCAGGCGCTTGATCTCCTGTTGCAGCTGGCGGCGGGTGATCACTTCGTCTTCGACGATGGCGACGATGCGGTCGATTTCGCGGGCGCCCTGGAGATCCGCAGCCGCATGAGCGGGGGCGAGCGGCAACAGCAGGAACAGGGCAAGCAATGGGGCAGAGAGTATCTTCATGCAATCAGGTGTCAGCGGGCGGGTGCGCGTTCAGAACGCGGGATGATACCCGAGAATGGCGGTTTCGGCGATGGCATCGATGCTGCGACCGGCGCTGCCGAGTCCTTTCAGCGTCAGTTCGAAGAAGACGCCGCGGTCGATGTCGGTGAAATCGCGGTTCGAGGCTTCTCGGTACAGCAGCTTGAAGCCCCAGCAGCAGCTCTGCCAGGCGACGCCGAACAGGTTCTCCACCGGCTTGTGGTTGCGCAGCGAATACTGCCGTTTGGCGAACAGCTGCCAGGCCGGAGTCACAGGATAGACCAGCGACAGGGTGGATTGTTCCAGCTTGTCGCGGCGCAGGTGGTATTCCAGGTTGAAGGCACGGCCGTTTCCGCTACGGCGCAGCGCCAGGTCACCCTGGTCGAATTCCCTGGTGTCCGCATCCCAGGCCGCCGCAAGCTCCAGCGCCCATGCGGTATCCGGCCGGTAGGTCATGCGCGCGAACAACGGCGAGCGCTTGCGTTCGTCGGTCTGCCCATCGAGGCTGACGCGGCGGGGTTCGGTCCAGAAGGCCTGTGCCAGAGTCAGGTTCAGCCACTCGCGGTCGTCGGCATCGAACAGGCGGGTGCCCAGTGACAGGCTGATCTGGCGTGCATCGCCGACCCGGTCGCCGCCGGCAAAACGGTTGTCGATGAACAGGTTGTCGATGTTCTCGGGCAGTTTCGAGCTGTCGAAGTCCGGTTGACCGCTCTGATCGCGGTAGGGTACATACAACAGATACAGACGCGGCTCCAGTGTCTGCCGCTGGTCGCGGTCGGCACCCGCCAGCCTCTCGAATACCAGGCCGCCGTCGATCGAGAACAGCGGTATATCCCGCGCGGGCCGGGTGCCGCCGTTGTAAGGCTGATCGAGGCGGTATTCGGCATGATCGAGGCGCAGGCCGGTTTCCAGAAAGCCGTAGGGGGCTTCTTTGCGGTAACTCAGCCGCGGAGTGACCCACAGGCGCTCGCCCTCGACATTGGCGTCGTGGCGGAAGCGCGTCCATTGATTACGCCAGTCCAGTTGCCAGCGGCCGTTGTCGCTGCTGAACAGACGGTTCAGTTCGACCTGCGGCCAGCGCTCGTAAGGGCGCTCGCTGACCGGCTTGGCGAGATTCAACGCCTGGTAGCGTTCGTAGAGCAGGCCGGCCTGCCAGTCCAGCGGCCGGGCAGTGAATTGCGCCGCGCTCTTCAGCCAGTCCACGGCCTTGCCGTTGGGCGCCGGTTCGAAATCTTCCAGATAGTCGCCGTCCGAGACCTTCTGATAGAGCAGGCTGGCGTGGATGCCGGCGGGCAGATCGGCCTCATGACGCCAGCGTTCCAGCCAGCGGTGTGTGCCGGTGACCCGGTCGTCCAGCGTGGCCAGCCCCAGGCTGCCCTGATGAGCGCCGAACAGGTAACGGTTCTCGGTATCCAGCTTGTCGCCACGCCGGCTGTAGAAGGTAGGGGTGACGGTCATGTCGTAATTGGGCGCCAGGTTCAGATAGACCGGCAGGCTCAGCGAAGTGCCGTCGTTTTCGCTGTCGCCGAGCACCGGTGTCAACAGGCCGCTCATTCGCCGGTCATCGATCGGGAACTGCAGCCAGGGCAGGTAGAACACCGGCACCGGACCCAGCCGCAGTACGCTGTGGGTGGCGGTGCCGCGTCCGCTGGCGCGGTCGATCACCAGCGTCGAGGCGGACAGGCTCCAGGCCTCGTCTCCGGGGTCGCAGGTGCTGTAGCGAACCTCCTCGAAACGGCTGACGGACTCACCCTGCAGGCGCACCTGGCGGGCCGAGCCGCGCAGGTGGTTGGGCGCCAGCCTGAACCGTACATCGTCAAGCAGTCCGCTGTTGGAGCGGCGCTGCAACAGCAGGCGGCCGGCTTCCAGCCGCAGGTCGTCGGCGGAGAACAGCACCGGGCCATCGGCCTCCACCCGCTGTTCGATGCGGTCGATGCTCAGGCGCTCGGTCTCGATGCGTTCGCCACCGCGTGCAAAGCGCACCGAGCCGGTGAACTCCAGCAGGCGGCCGTTGGGACTGAACAGCCGCCCGGCCTCGATTTCCGTCAGCAGACTGTCGGACTCACCTGCGGGCGCGGCTTGCGGGACGATCAGCGGCGCGCGGCACAGACTCCAGTCGGTCGCCGCACTGGAACCGGCGGACATCAGCAGGAAAAGAAACGGAATCAGCGGGCGCACGGAGTGAGGTGGGTGAAGGCGGTCATCAAGGCGTGGATTCTGGCACAGTCGGGCAGGGTTGCCCACTCTGGGTGTGGGTGGTGATCGGATCAGTATTCCCGGCCGATGGGTGAGAATCCGCCACAGGAATGGAAGGAAAGACGCTGCAATGCGGCCGGGCTGTTGGCACGGTTTCTGCTGTAACTGCGGACCAAAACATAATCAGGAGAACATCACATGCGAAACATTCTGCTCGGTATGGCCGTATCCTCGGCGCTGCTGCTGTCCGCCCCTGTTTCCGCCAAGTCGGAATGCGATCCGGGCGAGATCGTCATCAAGTTCAGCCATGTCACCAACACCGATC
>JALSKD010000036.1 GCA_026989015.1 Gammaproteobacteria bacterium | reverse complement strand
CGATGAGTTGATCGCTCAGCAGCCATTGGCCGAACGGCGCGCCTCGCGCCTGCTGTTGCTGGACCCGCTGATGCATCAGATCGAGGATGCCCATTTTGCCGCACTGGGGGATTTCCTGGAGCCGGGCGACCTGCTGGTCTTCAACGATACCCGGGTGTTTCCGGCACGTCTGTACGGGCGCAAGCACAGCGGCGGCAAGGTTGAAGTGCTGGTGGAACGGCTGGTCGATGATCGGCGGGTCAAGGCCCACCTGCGGGCCAGCAAGGCTCCGAAGCCGGGCACGCCGCTGACGCTGGAGGGGGGCATCGAATGCGTGATGTCCGCACGCGATGGCGATCTCTTCGTTTTGGATCTCGCTGATGGCCAGCCGGGCAAGTGGCTCGAATGGCTCCAACAGCACGGCCACATGCCACTGCCGCCCTATATCGAACGCCCCGATTCGGAACAGGACCGCGAGCGCTACCAGACCGTGTTCGCCCAGCGCACCGGCGCGGTGGCCGCGCCCACTGCGGGTCTGCACTTCGACGAAGCGCTGATCGAAGCGCTGGCCGATCAGGGCATTGCGACTGCCTTTGTCACCCTGCATGTGGGCGCGGGCACCTTCCAGCCGGTGCGCAGCGAAGAGCTTTCCGAGCATGTGATGCACGCCGAGCAGGTCGAGGTGCCCGCGGATACGGCCGCGCACATCGCCGCAACGCGTGAGCAGGGCGGGCGCGTGGTGGCGGTGGGTACCACCGTGGTGCGCAGTCTGGAGTCGGCCGCGGCCGAAACGGGCAGCGTCCTGCAACCCTGGCGGGGTGACACACGGCTGTTCATCACGCCGGGCTACCGTTTTCGCGTGGTGGATGCCCTGATCACCAATTTCCATTTGCCGCGATCAACGCTGCTGATGCTGGTCAGCGCCTTTGCCGGACGGGAATTCATGCTTGAGGCCTATGCCCATGCGGTGCAGGAGCGCTACCGCTTTTTCAGCTACGGAGACGCCATGTTCATCCGCAACCGGATCGACCCATGAAGTTCGAACTCGACACCCGTGATGGCCGCGCCCGGCGAGGCCGGCTGATCTTCGACCGTGGCCGCGTGGAGACGCCGGCCTTCATGCCGGTCGGCACCTACGGCACGGTGAAGGCGATGACCCCTGAGGAACTGACCGATCTGGGTGCACAGATCATCCTCGGCAACACCTTTCATCTGATGCTCAGGCCCGGCACCGAAATCATCCGTGCCCACGGCGATCTGCACGATTTCATGCACTGGCAGGGGCCGATCCTCACCGATTCCGGCGGTTTCCAGGTCTTCAGCCTGGCCGAGATGCGCCGCATCAGCGAGGAGGGCGTGCGCTTCAACTCCCCGGTGGACGGCTCTCCGGTGGAACTGACGCCGGAGAAATCCATGCAAGTGCAGCGCGACCTGGGCTCGGATATCGTGATGATCTTCGACGAATGCACACCCTATCCGGCCAGTGAATCCCAGGCCCGCGAGTCGATGGAGCTGTCTCTACGCTGGGCCGAACGCAGCAAGGCGGCCCATCAGGGCAATCCGGCGGCTCTGTTCGGTATCGTTCAGGGCGGCATGTACGACGCGCTGCGCCGGCGCTCGGCCGATGCTCTGATGGACATCGGCTTCGACGGTTACGCCATCGGCGGCCTGTCGGTGGGCGAGCCGATGGAGGAGCGCAACCGCGTGCTGGAGGTGCTGGACCCCGAGCTGCCGGAGGATCGCCCGCGCTACCTGATGGGTGTCGGCAAGCCGGAAGACCTGATCGAAGGCGTGCGCCGCGGCGTGGACATGTTCGATTGCGTAATCCCCACGCGCAATGCGCGCACCGGCTTCCTCTATACCCACCGCGGCATCCTCAAGATCCGCAACAGCCGCTACGCGCGCGACACACGGCCCATCGACCCGCTTTGCGGCTGTTATACCTGCCGCAACTACAGCCGCGCCTATTTGCGCCATCTCGACAAGTGCCGGGAAATCCTCGGTGCGCGGCTGAACACCATCCACAACCTCTACTACTTCCAGGACCTGATGCGCAGGATCCGCAACGCCATCGAGGAACAGCGCTACCCGGTGTTTGCCGAGGCCTTCTACAGGCTGTATAACTCGGGCATCGAATAAGCCCGGAACCTCGATCCTTGAAGCCGCGCCGTGTCCATTTCTTTGCCACCTGCCTGATCGATCTGTTCGCCCCGCGCGCCGGTATGGCGGCGATCGAACTGCTGGAACAGGCCGGTATCGAAGTCCTCTACCCCGAAGGTCAGGGCTGCTGCGGCCAGCCCGCCTGGAATGCCGGCTACCGGCGCGAGGCAAGGCGCGTCATCGAAGCGCAGCTGGCGCTGTTTCCCGGCGAGGAGCCGATCGTCGTGCCTTCCGCCTCCTGCGCCGGCATGATGCGCCACCACTGGCCCGAGGCGTTCGAGCCGGGCACCGATCTGCGGGCGCTGGCGCACGAGCGGGCCGCGCGGGTGGTCGAGTGGAGCGATTTCATGGTCCGCGAAGTCGCGCCGGACTGGCCGCGCGTGGCTGAAGGCGAGGCAGTGGTACTGCACGACTCCTGTTCGGCACGGCGCGAGATGGGCGTGGCCGGCCAGGCCCGGGTGCTGCTCGAAGCCATCGGCGCCGTGGTGCGTGAACCGGAAGGGGCGGAGACCTGCTGTGGTTTCGGCGGCAGTTTCGCGGTCAAGCAGGCGGACATCTCCGGCGCCATGCTGGCCGACAAGATGACCGCCATCGAAGCCACCTCCGCGCCCACACTGCTGTCCCAGGATTGCGGTTGCCTGATGCACATTGGCGGTGGCTTTGGGAAACGCGGCCGATCACTCTGTGTACAGCATGTGGCTGAATTCCTCTGGCAACGCCTGATGCCGGAGCCGATGTCATGAGCGGTGACGACTTCGATCAACGCATCCGTTCGGCACTCGGTGACGATCAGCTGCGCGCCAACTTCCATGCCGCGATGCAGGGGTTCATCGAACGCCGCGCGGCCCAGTTCCCGGACCCGGAAGACCTGCAACGGCGACGCGACCGGGCCGCGGCCATCCGCGAACACAGCCTGCGCCGCCTGCCCGAATTGCTGGAAACGCTGGAACGGCAGTTGACCGCCAACGGCATTTGCGTGCACTGGGCAAGGGACGCCGGCGCTGCCAATCGCATCGTCGCCGGGCTGCTCGCCGAGCGGGGTATCGGCAAGGTGGTCAAGGGCAAGTCGATGGTCACCGAGGAGATCGGCCTCAACGACCATCTGGCGGCGCAAGGCGTGCAGGTGATCGAATCGGATCTTGGAGAGTTCATCATCCAGCTGGCCGGCGAAGCGCCCTCGCACATCGTGGTGCCGGCGGTGCACAAGAACCGTCGTGAGATTGCCGATCTGTTTCGCCGCCATATTCGCGGCGTGGAAGTCACCGAGGGTGTGGATGAGCTGACTGCCATCGCCCGGCGCGAGCTGCGCCACCAGTTCGCCACCGCCGGCGCGGGCATCAGCGGGGTCAATTTTCTGGTGGCCGAAACCGGTACCCTGTGCCTGATCGAAAACGAAGGCAATGGCCGCATGACCACCACCGTGCCGCCGTTGCATATCGCGGTTACGGGTATCGAGAAGGTCATCCCGAAGCTGGAGGATTTGCCGCCGCTGCTCGATCTGCTGCCGAAATCGGCCACCGGCCAACCGATCACCACCTATGTCAACCTGATCAGTGGTCCGCGGCCGCCCGACGAGCTGGACGGCCCGCGGGAAGTGCATCTGGTACTGATCGACAACGGCCGTTCACGCATACAGTCCGATGAGCGCTTCATCGACACGCTGCGCTGCATCCGCTGCGGCGCCTGCATCAACCATTGTCCGGTGTTCGTCGAGATCGGCGGCCATGCCTACGGTTCCACCTATCCGGGACCCATAGGCCTGGTGCTGGAACCGCAGCGGATGGGGCTGGACCGCGCCGGTGACCTGCTCTCCGCCTGCACCCTCTGCGGTCGATGTGGCGAGGTCTGCCCGGTGCGCATCCCGTTGCCGAAGTTGATCGGCCGACTGCGCCGGTTCGCGGTCGAACCCGCGGAAGACGGTGCCACGCCGCTCGCGGGGCAGGGCAGTCAGCGCCGTGCCCTGGAAGCCCTGCTGTGGCGGATCTGGGCCTGGGTGTACGCGCATCCCCGGATCTACGGCGGCCTCGCATGGCTGCTGACGCGGTCGCGTCGCTGGTTGCCGCAGCGGATCGGCGGTTGGAGCCGTTACCGCAGCGTGCCGCGTCCGGCGTCGCGCAGCCTGCACGAGCGGATGAAACAGAGGCGCCGACAGTGAGCGACCGAGATGTTCTGCTGCAAGGTCTGAAACTCTGGCCCGATGCGGCCGGGGTTCCTGCGTCCGACCCGCGCAGCACCACGCCACTGGAAGACCCGCTGGGGCGGTTCATCGAACGCATGGAAGCGGTCAGGGGTGAAGTCATCGTCTGTCGGCAGAATGCCGTGTCCGCTCGCATCGCCGACTGGCTGCAGGCGGCCGGCGCCGCGCGGCTGATGGCCGGCAGTGACGCGCGCCTGGACCCGTTCATCGCGGGGATCGGTGGCCGAGTGGACTGCCTGCGACAGGAGCAGGACATG
>JALSKD010000035.1 GCA_026989015.1 Gammaproteobacteria bacterium | reverse complement strand
TTGAACCGAATCCGGATCCGGCCGTCGAAGACAGCAGCCTTGACCCCGAATACCGGGAACTGCTGGAGCAGATGGGTTACGACCCGGTATCCCTCGACGAGCTCGCCGCACGCAGCGGCTTGACCGTTGCAGAGCTTTCCTCCATGCTGTTAAGACTTGAATTGAACGATCTCATCCAATCCCTGCCCGGCGGCCTCTTTCAGCGTTGCTGACCGCCCGGCACCGTCCAGAGGACTCCATGAAAGAAGGCGTAATCGATGTACTGATGTACATTTTTTCCAGTTACCTCGACAACGACGACGAACTGCCGGAAGACCGCGACAGCATCGACGAAGACCTGCGCCAGGCCGGTTTCGAAAGCCGCGAGATCGAAAAGGCCTTCGACTGGCTCGACGGCCTGGCACTGGCCGGCGAAGTCCCCGAAGTCGCCCAGTCGCGCCACGGCAGCCGCTTCTTCGCGCGCCAGGAACAGCAGCGCATGGACAGCCGCACCCAGGGCTTCATCCTGTTCCTGGAGCAGTCCGGCGTGCTCACCCCCGAGCTGCGCGAGCTGGTCATCAACCGCATCATGGCCCTCGACGGGACACAGCCGATCGACATGGACGAACTCAAGTGGGTGGTCATGATGGTGCTGTTCAACAATGCGCCGGATCAGGACGAGAACACCCTGATGCACTACGAGGACATCGTCTTTGCCGACCAGCCGGCCACCTTCCACTGAGCCGACACCGATTGCATGAGCAAGAACCTCGTCATCGTCGAATCGCCGGCGAAAGCCAAGACCATCGAAAAGTACCTGGGCAAGGACTACAAGGTCCTCGCCTCCTACGGGCATGTGCGCGACCTCATCCCGAAGGAGGGCGCGGTTGAGACCGACAACGACTTCAAGATGAACTACGAGGTCGTTGAACGCAACGAAAAACACATCCGCACCATCATCAGGGAACTGAAGAAGGCCGAAGCGCTGTATCTCGCCACTGACCCGGACCGCGAGGGAGAGGCCATTTCCTGGCACCTCTACGAATTGCTCAGGGAGCGCGGCGCGATGGACGGCAAGAAGGCCTACCGCGTGGTGTTCCACGAAATCACCAAACAGGCGGTCACCGAGGCCATCGCCCACCCGCGCGAGATCACCATGGACCTGGTCAATGCCCAGCAGGCACGGCGCGCGCTGGATTACCTGGTCGGCTTCAACCTCTCGCCCCTGCTGTGGCGCAAGATCCGCCGCGGCCTGTCCGCCGGCCGGGTCCAGTCCCCGGCGCTGCGCCTGATCGTCGAACGCGAACAGGAAATCGAAGCCTTCAAGCCCGAGGAATACTGGACCATCGAGGCCGACAACCGCTTCAAGGGCCATGATTTCACCGCCAAGCTGAGCCGGCTGGACGGCGAGAAGGTCAAGCAGTTCACCATCACCTCGGCGGACCAAGCCGAGGCCGCGTACCGGCTGCTGAACGCGTCGGCCCAGGGCCACCTCGATGTGATCAAGGTCGAAAAAAAGCAGCGCAAGCGCAACCCGGCGGCCCCCTTTACCACCTCGACCCTGCAGCAGGAAGCCTCGCGCAAGCTGGGGTTCGGCGCCCAGAAAACCATGCGCACCGCGCAGCGCCTCTACGAAGGCATCGACATCGGTGCCGGCCAGACCGGCCTCATCACCTACATGCGTACCGACTCGGTGACCCTGTCCAACGAGGCCCTGGAAGACCTGCGCACGCTGATCCTGCAGAAATACGGTGAAAAGGCGCTCCCCGAAACCCCGCGCCAGTTCAAGAACAAGTCCAAGAATGCCCAGGAAGCGCACGAGGCGATCCGGCCCACCAGCGCGATGAACACGCCGGAAAAGCTGCGGCCGCACCTGAGCCAGGACGAATACCGCCTTTACGATCTGATCTGGAAGCGCAGTGTCGCCAGCCAGATGCTGCACGCCACCCTCGACACGGTAGCGGTGGATCTGGCCGCCGGCAGCGACCGCAACCTGTTCCGCGCCACCGGATCGACCATCCGCGACCCCGGTTTCATGCGTGTCTATACAGAAGGCCAGGACGACCGGAAGACCGATGACGGCAAGGAGAACATCCTGCCACCGATGAAGGAAGGCGACCGCGTGGAACTCAAGGAGATCCGCCGCGAGCAGCATTTCACCGAACCCCCGCCACGCTATTCGGAGGCCAGTCTGGTCAAGACGCTGGAGGAGTACGGCATCGGCCGCCCGTCCACCTACGCCTCCATCATTACCACCCTGCTCGACCGTGACTATGTGGAACTGGAGAGCCGGCGCTTCCACCCCACCGATGTCGGTCGCGTGGTCAACCGCTTCCTGACCCAGCATTTCGACCAGTATGTAGACTACGATTTCACCGCGCAGCTGGAAGACGCCCTGGACGAAATCTCCCGCGGCGAGGCCGAATGGCTGCCGTTGATGAAAGACTTCTGGGAATCCTTCAAGGCCCGGGTCGATGACAAGATGGAAACCGTAAGCCGCGACGAGGCATTGTCCGCCCGCGAACTGGGCACCGATCCGAAAACGGGCAAGCCGGTGTCGGTGCGCATGGGACGCTATGGCCCCTTCGTCCAGATCGGCACCCGCGATGACGAGGAAAAACCCCAGTTCGCTGGCCTGCGTCCTGGCCAGAAGATGGACCGCATCACCCTGGAGGAAGCACTGGAACTGTTCAAGCTGCCCCGCGACCTGGGCGCAACCCCGGAAGGCGAACCGGTATCCACCAACATCGGCCGTTTCGGCCCCTATGTGAAATACGGCAGCAAGTATGTGTCCCTGAAGCCCAAGGAAGGCGATGACCCGCACACCATCACCCTGGAACGCGCGCTGGAGCTGATCGCCGAGAAGAAGGAATTCGACGCCAACCGGGAAATCAAGGTCTTCGAAGGCACCGACATCAAGATCCTGCGCGGTCGCTACGGCCCCTATATCACCGACGGAGTCAAGAACGCACGCATCCCCAAGGATGTAGAGGACCCCTCCACGCTGGATCTCGAAACCTGCAAGGAACTCATCGAAAAGGCGCCCATGCCCAAATCCCGACGCAAGAAGGCCGCCACCAAGAAGAAAGCCGCCACAAAAAAGGCCGCAGCCAAAAAGAAAACTGCCAAGAAGAAAGCGGCAAAAAAGAAAGCGGCCTCAAAAAAGTCCTCCACAAGCAAAGCCGCCTCCAAGAAGGCGGCCAAGATGACGGCCTGAGATGAGCTGGCGCCTTCGGCGCATCGCCCATGCCCTGCGACGGGGCGCCGTCATCGCCTGTGCCACCGACACCATCTGGGGCCTCAGTTGCCACCCCCTGCACGGCGGCGCGGTCCGGCGCCTGCTATGCCTCAAGCAGCGTCCGGTGGACAAGGGACTGATCCTGCTGGCCAGCGAGCTGAGGCAGGCTCGTCCGTTCATCGATGCCGCCACCCTGCCCGAACTGCATGACCGGATCTCTGCGCGCAGTGATGACCGGCCCACCACCTGGATCCTGCCCGCTGCCGCAGGATGCCCCTTCTGGCTTGCGCCGGACGGCCGGCATGTCGCCCTGAGACTGACCGAGACCCCGCAGATCGCCTCGCTCTGCGACACGCTGGACAGCCCGATCATTACCACCAGCGCCAACCGCTCGGGCCGGCCCGCCGCAGGCAACCGTTTTCAGGTGGCTCGACAGTTCCATGACCGGATCGATGCCTATGTCGGCAGTCACCGCTCAGAGAGCGGTCTGCCAAGCCGTATTATCGACTTGCAAAGCGGCCGCATTTTGCGACCATAGGCCTTTTCCGGCGGAACCTTTCATGAGCATCGACACCGACGCGGTACGCGATTACCTGACCGGCCTGCAGCATCGCATCTGCAGTGCACTCGAAGACGCCGATGGAAGCGCCCGCTTCATCGTCGACGACTGGCAGCGCCAGCAGGGCGGCGGTGGCCGCACCCGCGTACTCACCGATGGCGCGGTGTTCGAACAGGCCGGCGTCAATTTTTCCGAAGTCTTCGGCGACAACCTGCCCGCTTCGGCCACCGCGCACCGCCCCGAACTGGCCGGCCGCAGTTTCCGCGCGATGGGCGTGTCACTGGTGATCCACCCCCGCAACCCGCGTGTGCCCACTTCGCACGCCAATGTGCGGTTTTTCATTGCCGAAAAGGAAGGGGCCGATCCGGTATGGTGGTTTGGCGGCGGCTTCGACCTGACCCCTTATTACGGCAACCGGGAGGATTGCATCCACTGGCATCGAACGGCCAAGGCGGCCTGTGATCCCTTCGGCGAAGACATCTATCCGAGTTTCAAGCGCTGGTGCGACGAGTATTTCTATATTCGTCACCGCGACGAACCGCGCGGCATCGGCGGGCTGTTTTTCGATGACCTGAATGAACCGGATTTCGACCGGGCTTTCGCGCTGATGCGCAGCATCGGCGACCATTACCTGCCGGCCTATCTGCCGATCGTGGAGCGCAGAAAAGACGACCCACACGGCGAACGCGAGCGGGATTTCCAGCTCTATCGCCGAGGGCGGTATGTGGAATTCAACCTGGTCTATGATCGGGGCACGCTGTTCGGCCTTCAATCCGGCGGCCGCACCGAGTCGATCCTGATGTCGCTGCCGCCACTGGTCAAATGGCGATATGACTGGAAACCGGAACCCGG
>JALSKD010000034.1 GCA_026989015.1 Gammaproteobacteria bacterium | reverse complement strand
CATGCGGTGGCGGTGGCAAGAAGGACGACGACAAGGATGATCAGGCGCAGAACGGTTTTCCCGCCGATTTCCAGCTGTTCCAACAGGACGGCATATGGAAAATCACGACGGATATCGACTTTTCGCACAGCCTGACCGTCAATACAGGCGGAAACACCGTCACCGGATCAGCCAGCGGCACGGCGTTTTATGTCACCCAGCTATCGGTCGACTATGCCGATGACAGCCACATACGCTTTACCCACTGTGACGAGGACATGCCCGACGACTTCAGCCTGCAGGATCTGGAGCAAGATCTCTATTTCCAGGATACCGATACCGATGATCTGGTCTGCACCAATGAGCGACATACCTATACACGCATTAACGATGACACCTACACGATCGAGATCGCCTGCGACAATGCGTTTTCGGCGGTGATCACGGCTATACGCGTGTCGGACGGAACCGGCTTCAACGCCGGAACCTTCTCCTTCAACGGTCCGGAAACCTATCCTTCACTGAATGCCGATTCCGGCGTTTGCGGCGAACTGGGAGGTGCCCATGGCACTGCCGTGTTCCCGGACGGCAGTGGCATTCCGGATCAGAGCTTTGAAACCTTTGAAATCGTTGCGGCAGCCAGAAGCTACGGGCAGGATCCGAATGTGCATCCGGTGGCGCTGGAAATGGAGTTCACTGTGACTCCTGAAGTCGGGGCGTATACCGTCGTTGCCGGCGGCATGGATCCGGGACCCGATGAAGTGGGCTATGTCCAACTGACTTCAGCGGTCTTCGGCCAGACGGCTGAGGATCCGGCCAGCATCCTGGCCACCGGGGGTACGGTAACCATCACCGCCATAACCGATTCAGCGGTTTCCGGTACCTTCGATCTGCAAACCGACCAAGGCAATTTCTCGGGCAGTTTCGATTACGACCTGAATCAGTAGTGCATGCCAGGCGCGGCCGGGTGTCAGGTGTCCTGCCGCGCCTCTGCACCGGATGGAACGAAGCAACGGCCCTGTTCATTGAGGTCGTCGCTCATCAGGTAGAGGAACAGGTCGGCGTGGTCTTCCGGCATCGGCAAGCGGTCGTTGCCGTCACGGGCGGGGAAGGCGCGCAGGTGCAGGCCGGTGCGGCTCATGCCCGGGTTGACCGCATTGACGAACAGCGGGCTGCCTTCGTACTCGCGCGCCATCAGGCGGGTCAGCTGGTCGATGCCGCCCTTGCTGACCATGTAGGCGTCCCAGTAGGTGCCGGGTTTGTCGTCGGTCATGAATACCACCGATGCATGGGGTGATTTCCTGAGCAGGCCGATCAGGTGTTTGGTCAGCAGGTAGGGCGCGTTGAGGTTGATCTGCATGACCTTGTACCAGGTTTCGGTATCGCTGTGCTCGAAGGGCGTCGGCGCGCCGAGCTGGGCCGCGGCGTGCAACAGGCCGTCGAGACGGCCGAATTCCTTGTCGATGTTCTGCGCCAGGTCGTAATAATCCTTCTCCGTGGCGCCTTCCAGATCCATCGGGTAGATCGCGGGTTGCGGGCCGCCGGCTTCCTCGATGGCGTCATAGACTTCTTCCAGCCTGCGGATGTTCTTGCCGAGCAGGATCACCGTTGCGCCGGAATCGGCGTAGCGGCGCGACATGGCGCGGCCAAAGCCACCGGTGGCGCCCGTGACCAGGATCACCTTGTCCTTGAGCAGGTCGGGTTTGGGCTGGAAATCAGCGGGCAGGGTCGTGGTCTTCATGGCGTGTTCCGTTCGGGTTCGGGATCAGGGTCTGGAGTTCCAGCGGGTGGTCGGCAAGGCGATCGGCACCCCAGTGCTCCGGTTTGGCGTTATCGTCAATATACCCCCAGGCGGCAATGACCGTGGTCATGCCGGCGGCGTTTCCGGCCTCGATGTCGCGTGGGTCGTCGCCGACATAGATGCAGCGCTGCGGCGGAATGCCGATCGCCTGCGCCGCGGTAGTCAGCGGCAGCGGGTGGGGCTTGCGCTCGGCGGTGCTGTCGCCGGAGACGGTCACGGCGCTGCGTTGGGCAAGGCCGAGTGCGTCCATCAGCGGGTCGGTCAGCCAACCGGGCTTGTTAGTGACCACGCCCCAGGGAATGCCGTGGCGTTCCAGATGTTCCAGCAGGCTTGCGAAGCCGTCGAACAGCCGACTGTGCGCGGCGATATCCGAACGGTAGCGGTGCAGGAAACGCTGGCGCAAGGGTTCGATCTCATCCTCGTCACGGTGGTCGGCAAAGGCGAGTTGCGTCAGGGCCAATCCGCCGCAGGACACATGGGGACGGATCACTTCCAGCGGCAATGGCGGCAGTCCTTCCTCGACGCGCAGCGCATTGAGCGCCGCGGCCATGTCGGGTGCGGTGTCCAGCAGCGTGCCGTCGAGGTCGAACAGCAGGGCGAGATCGGTCATCAGGGGCGGGTCAGGGCGTGGTGCAGGACATCAGGTAATTGACATCGACATCCTGGCCCAGCCGGTACTGTCGGGTCAGCGGGTTGTAGCTCATGCCGCTGACATCGGTTACCTGCAAACCGGCACGGCGCGCGTAACGGGCCAGCTCCGAGGGCTTGATGAAGCGGGCGTATTCATGGGTGCCCCGGGGCAACATGCCGAGCAGGTATTCAGCGCCGACGATGGCCAGCGCAAACGCCTTGGGGTGGCGGTTGAGGGTCGAGAGCACCAGCGTGCCGCCGGGCTTCAGCAGGCGCGCCGCGGCCTCGACGATACTGGCCGGGTTGGGCACATGCTCCAGCATCTCGAGGCAGGTGACGACCTCGAAGGCTTCTGCCTGTTCATCGGCGAAGGCTTCGGCGGAAACATGACGGTAATCCACTTCCAGACCGGATTCATGCAGGTGCATGCGCGCCACATCCAGCGAGGCTTCGGCCAGGTCGATGCCGGTGACGCGGGCTCCGCGGGCGGCCATGGCTTCCGACAGCAGACCGCCGCCGCAACCGATGTCCACCACCGTTTTGTCTTTCAACCCACCGGCCTGACGCTCGATATAGTCGACGCGCAGCGGATTGATGTCGTGCAGCGGCTTGAATTCACTGTGGGGGTCCCACCAGCGGCTGGCAATGGCCTGGAATTTCTCGATTTCGGCCGGATCGACATTGACGGTGGCATCGCTGTGGGTCATGGGCGGGCTATCCTGTCGCGCCACTCGGCGGCGCGTGCGATCAAGGTTTCTGCATCGATGTCGGTGAAGCGGCCAGAGGCCAGCTGACGGCGACCGGCGACCCAGACATCACTGACCTGGCGGCTGTTGAGCGCATACACCAGGTGCGAGAGCGGATTATACAGCGGTCGTGTGTTGAGCGCAGTGAAATCGATGGCTACAAGGTCTGCCTGCTTGCCTTCCTCGATGGAACCGATGCGGTCGCCCAGCCCGAGGCTGCGCGCGCCATCGATGGTCGCCATGCGGATGGCCTGCTGGGCATTGCAGGCGGAGGCGTCGCCGCTGACACCCTTGGCCAGCAGCGCGGCGGTGCGCAGTTCCCCGAACAGGTCGAGATCGTTGTTGCTGGCCGCGCCATCGGTGCCCAGCGCCACGGTGACTCCGGCCTGCTGCAAGCGCGCCACCGGGCACAGGCCGCTGGCCAGCTTGAGGTTGGATTCGGGGCAGTGAACGACCTTGGCGTCGGTTTCGGCCAGTCGCTCGATCTCCAGTTCCTCCAGCTCGGTCATGTGCACCGCGATCAGGTTGGGGTTGACCAGCCCAAGCCGGTCGAGCCGCTGCAGCGGGCGTTCACCGGTCTGCTGCACGGCCTGATCGACCTCGAGGCGGGTCTCATGCACATGCATGTGCACCGGCAGGTCCAGCTCGCTACTGTACATGGCGATGCGTTCCAGCGCGGCATCGGCCACCGTGTAGGGTGCGTGCGGGGCAAAGGCGGCGCTGACCAGCGGGTATTCCTTGAGTTCGTCGTTGACGGTAATGGCCTTGCTCAGGTATTCGTCGGCATCAGCGGCCCACACCGTCGGGAAGTCGATGACAATCAGTCCGGCCACCGCGCGCATGCCCATCTGCTGGCAGCAGCGTGCCATCACATCGGGGAAGAAATACATGTCGTTGAAGCAGGTGGTGCCTGAACGCAGCATCTCGGCGATTGCCAGGGGCACGCCATCCTCGATGAACCGGCGGTCGACGAAACGGCTCTCGGCGGGCCAGATGTGGTCGTTGAGCCAGTCCATCAGCGGCAGATCGTCGGCCAGGCCCCGCAACAGGGTCATGGCCGCATGGCTGTGGGCGTTGACCAGCCCCGGCATCAGCAGCTTGCCCGGCAATTCGATAACCTCGGTGCGTTCCGGATCCGGCAGGGAGTGCAGGGCATCCGCCGGCAGAATGCGGCGAATCTCGGAGCCCTCGATCAACAGGGCGTGATCCTCCAGCAGATCGAAACGGTCGTTGACGGTGAGGATCCAGCGGGGTTTGAGCAAAACGGGGCTGTGCATGGGCGGCACCTTACCAGCGCCGTGGCACGCCCTCAACCACGGAGAAGGTTTCAGAATGCCATTTTCCGGTGGACAGGAAAAAACACCGGGCTTATTCTTTGCGCGGGATTTCCCAATGAACTTGCGGACGCCTCGTGGCGAATGCGCATTCCGCGGCGTGTCCAGCGGTTCCCAAACCAACCAGAAAAATGGAGAAACGCCAATGAGCGATGTATACGAGAAAGGCCTTGCCGATATCAAGAAATACGACAGCAACCCGGACGAGGCTCTGGTTCAGGCGCTGGCCAAGACCTACGCCCTGGTGATGGGCAATAAGGATGCCAGCAGCGTGGCCTGCAGCGACCCGGCCG
>JALSKD010000033.1 GCA_026989015.1 Gammaproteobacteria bacterium | reverse complement strand
TCGGCGAAGGCTTCGGGCACCGCATCGCGGTGGGCAAGTATGTGCCGCTGCTGGCGCAGCGACAGCCACAGGCGGGTCAGCGCCATGGCGGTGAGAAACACGAGAAACAGGATCGTAAACGGGTGCATGCCGTTCCTGAACGCAAAAGGGACTGCTATTCTACCGGATTACCGATGCAAAATAACCCGAGAGGCCCCATGGCAGCAGCAGACAGCAACCTGATCTGGATCGATCTGGAGATGACCGGACTCGAGCCGCAACAGGACCAGATCATCGAAATCGCCACCATCGTCACCGACAAGGACTTGAACATCCTTGCCGAAGGCCCGGTGATCGCCATCCATCAGCCCGACGAAGTGCTCGACGCGATGGATGAATGGAACACCACGCACCACGGTGACTCCGGCCTCACCGCACGGGTGCGTGCCAGCCAGCACAGCCTGGCCGATGCCGAACGCGAGACGCTGGATTTCCTGCGCCAGTGGGTGCCCGAGCGCCGCTCACCCATGTGCGGCAACAGCATCTGCCAGGACCGGCGTTTCATGGCGCGGCTGATGCCCGAGCTGGAAGCCTATTTCCACTACCGCAACCTCGATGTCAGCACCCTCAAGGAACTGGCCAGCCGCTGGAAGCCCGAGATCCTCCCCGGTTTCCAGAAGAAGAACGCCCACCTGGCGCTGGACGACATCCGTGAATCCATCGATGAGATGCGCTATTACCGCGAGCACTTCATCCGGGTCTGACGCGGTGCCCGGTCAGCCGTTTCGGTATTAACCCGGCAAGTATCTACATCGTGTTCAGCCCGCTCGCGCTTGTTCGCGGCAAGGCATTGGTGCGCCGCTGCAGTCATTCTGCAGCAAGCGCCGATAACGCCGTCCGCGGGCAAGCGCGTGCGGGCCTCGCTCTTTTGTTTCAACAGGTTAGGGGCTTCAAGAATGAGCCAGCTCGGTGTTGCCCGCAGGGATGCGGGCAAGGGGCGAGAGCAGGAAGCGTTAAGCTTTGCGGCGCTTGCCAAGGGAATGACCCTTGCCTGCGCGCCGCGCCTTGATCCGGCCCATTCTTGAAGCCCTGAATACGATGTAGATACTTGCCGGGTTAATAACTGTGCAGCGTGTTGAGGTAGTTGATCCGGTCCCAGGCTTCCGGGTCGATGGAGTGCTGTTGGCAGCTGCTGCCGATCAGCTGGCTGAGCGATGCGTATTCCTTGTCCTCCATCCATGCGGTGATGCCGTCCAGGGTGTGGGTCAGCGCTTGCGGACCCTGTTCCAGCAGTACCGAGCACTGATGCACGACAGAAGCGCCGGCGAGCAGCATCTTCAGCGCCTGTTCGGCGTCGTGGATGCCGCCGGTGGCGGACAGGGAGAGCCGCACGCGGTCGTGGAGCTTGCCGATCCAGTGCAGGCGCAGCAGGGCTTCGTGGGGCGCCGACAGCTCCAGTTGCGGACGAACTTCCAAGCTGTCCAGATCCAGGTCCGGCTGGTAGAAGCGGTTGAACAGGGCCACGCCGTTGGCCCCGGCCTGCTCCAGTTGCAGCACCAGGTGACCGGGTGAACTGAAGAAGGGCGCGAGCTTGACGGTGATCGGGATGTGCACCGCGGCGCGCAGGCGGCGCAGGATGGCGACATAGCGTTCATCCACCTCGGTGGCACTCTGGGTGGGGTCGGGTATGAAAAAGATGTTCAGTTCCAGCGCATCGGCCCCGGCCTGCTCCAGTTCGCGGCCGTGTTCGACCCAGCCGCTTTCGCTGGAGCCGTTGAGGCTGGCGATCACCGGGATATCGAGGGCGGCCTTGAGCGCCTGCAGCTGTTCCAGGTATTCGTCGAGCCCGCTGCGGTAGTCGGGGTGCAGCGGCAGGTAGCTGTCGGCCTCGCCGTGGCCCAGGTCCTGAAATTCCATCAGCCGGCTCAGCTGCTCCTCCTCGGCGAGGATCTCTTCCTCGAACAGGGAATACATGATCAGCGCGGCGGCGCCGGCATCCTCCAGCCGGCGGGCCATGTCCAGGTCCCGTGACAAGGGCGATGCCGAGGGCACCAGCGGGTTTTTCAGCTTCAGCCCGAGCCAGGTGGTTTCCAGGTTCATGTCTCAGCCTCCGGTTGCGGCAGTTCCTCGACCGGCAGCGCGGCCAGCTGTTCGAGGTGGTGGTAGCGGTCGAGCACCGCCTTCTGCTCCTGGGCCAGCAGCTCCTCGGCCACCTCCGGGTGGCTGCGCCACAGCATCGAGAAGCGCGCCTCGGTCCGGTAGTAGTCGCGCAGCGGGATCTTCGGCCGCTTCGAGTCCAGTTGCAGCGGGTTTTTGCCCTCGTCGCGGCGGCGCGGGTCGTAGCGGTACAGGGGCCAGTGGCCGCTGTCCACCGCCAGATGCTGCTGGTTGAGGTTGTTGGAAAGATCCACGCCGTGGGCGATGCAGGGGCTGTAGGCGATGATCAGTGACGGGCCGTGCCAGGATTCGGCTTCGCGGAAGGCGCGCAGGGTCTGCATGTCCTTGGCGCCGGAAGCGATGGACGCCACATAGACATGGCCGTAGGCCATGGCGATCATGCCGATGTCCTTCTTCGGGGCGGCCTTGCCGGCGGCGGAGAACTTGGCGACCGCGCCGCGCGGCGTCGCCTTGGAGGTCTGGCCGCCGGTGTTGGAATAGACCTCGGTGTCGAGCACCAGCAGGTTGATGTCCTTGCCCGAGGCCAGCGCATGGTCGAGCCCGCCGAAGCCGATGTCGTAGGCCCAGCCGTCGCCGCCGATGATCCACACGCTCTTGCGCACCAGGTAGTCGGCGATGGAGTGCAGCCGCCGCGCGCGGTCGTCGTCGATGGACTGCAACGCCTGTTTCAGCCGGCCGACCCGTTCGCGCTGAGCCTCGATACCGGCCTCGTCGGACTGATCCGCGTCGAGCAGTTCGCGCAGCAGCGCGCGGTCGAGGCGGTCGCCGAGCTGTTCCAGCAGCACCCGCGCCTGGTGGATGTGCTGATCGACGGCGAGGCGGAATCCGAGGCCGAATTCGGCATTGTCCTCGAACAGCGAATTGGACCAGGCCGGCCCGCGCCCCTCGGGATTGCAGGCATAGGGGGTGGTCGGCAGGTTGCCGCCGTAGATCGAGGAGCAGCCGGTGGCATTGGCGATCAGCATGCGGTCGCCGAACATCTGGGTGGCGAGCCGGATGTAGGGGGTCTCGCCGCAACCGAGGCAGGCGCCGGAGAATTCGAACAGGGGTTGCGCCAGCATGGCCGATTTCATGCGCTTCCAGTCGAGCTGCGTGCGCTCATGCTCGGGCAGGGACTCGAAAAAGGCCCAGTTGATGCGGTCCTGTTCGATGATTTGCTCCTTCGGTACCATGTCCAGCGACTTGTGGCTGGCGTTGCTCTTGTCGCGCGCCGGGCAAACATGGGCGCAGAGGCTGCAGCCGGTGCAATCGTCGGGCGCCACCTGGTAGGCGATGTAGAGCTGCGGGTCCTTCGAGCCGCGCACCGGGCGGTAGAGAAAGCCCTGCGGCGCGTGTTCCAGTGTTTCGGCGGTGAAGGTCTTGGAGCGGATGGCCGAATGGGGGCAGACAAAGGGGCATTTGCCGCATTCGATACACAGATCCGGATCCCATTTCGGCAGTTCCAGCGCGATCGAGCGTTTCTCGTAGGCGGCGGTGCCCAGTGGCCAGGAGCCGTCGGGCGGCATCTTGCTGACCGGCAGCCGGTCGCCCTTGCCGGCGATCAACAGGGCGGTGATGTCGCGCACGAATTCCGGCGCATCGGGAGGCACCGGCGGGCTGAAATCGCGGTTGCTGTCGATGCGATCCGGCAACGGGACGGCATGCAGCGCGTTCAGCGTGGCATCGATGGCGCGAAAGTTGCGCTCGACGATCTTGCGGCCCTTGCGGCCATAGGTCTTCTCCACCGCTTCCTTGATCTTGCGGATCGCCTCGTCGCGTTCGAGCACGCCGGAAATGGCGAAGAAGCAGGTCTGCATGATGGTGTTGATGCGCCGGCCCATGCCGCTGTCGCGTGCCACCCGGTAGGCGTCGATGACCCAGAAGGCGATCTTCTTTTCGATCATCTGCTGCTGCATCGGGCGCGGCAGGCTGGACCAGACGCGTTCGGGCGGCTCGGCGCTGTTGAGCAGGAAGACGCAGCCGGGCGCGGCCTTTTCCAGCAGATCGTAGCGGTCCACGAACTGCGGCTGGTGGCAGCCGATGAAGCTGGCTTCGCCGTCGCCGATCAGGTAGCTGGCGCGGATCGGGCGGTCGGAGAAGCGCAAATGGGAGACGGTGACCGCCCCGGCCTTCTTGGAGTCGTAGACGAAATAGCCCTGCACGAACTGATCGGTTTCCTCGCCGATGATCTTCAGCGTGTTCTTGTTGGCGCTGACCGTGCCGTCGGAGCCGAGGCCGTAGAACAGGCACTGGTTGACGCCCTCCAGTGCGCGGTTGCGGGCGGTGGGATCCCAGTCCAGGCTGCTGTGGCCCACATCGTCGTGGATGCCGATGGTGAAGTGGTTTTTTGGCTGTTCCTGACGCAGGTTGTCGAACACCGCGCGGATCATTCCCGGTGTGAATTCTTTGGACGAAAGGCCGTAGCGTCCGCCGACGATGCGCGGCAGCCGGCTGAAACGCTCGCCACCGGCGGAGACATGCTCGGCAAAGGCGGTGACCACATCCTTGTACAGCGGCTCGCCGCCGGCGCCCGGCTCCTTGCAGCGGTCGAGCACGGCGAGCGCGTGCAGGCTGGCGGGCAGGGCCTCGATCAGGTGCTGCGCCGAGAAGGGCCGGTACAGCCGTACCCGCAGCAGGCCCACCTTCTGTCCCTGGGCCATCAGGTCTTCCACCGTCTCTTCCACCGCTTCGGCGCCGGAGCCCATCAGCAGGACCACCCGTTC
>JALSKD010000032.1 GCA_026989015.1 Gammaproteobacteria bacterium | reverse complement strand
TGATCCAAAGCCCTGCGCTGCATTCCCCAAGCCCGGCCATGCCGGGCTTTTTTGTGTTCAGGGTGCTTTGTCTGTCTTGCTTCCGGCGGCCTTGACCACGGTGACCAACTGCTCCATCAGCGTTTCCTCGTCTTCGTGGAACTCCGGATCGGACAGCAGGTGCAGCGTGAACAGCGCACCCTTGCCCGGTTCCGACTCGACGCTGATCAGGCCACCATAACGGCGCACCAGGCTGTAGCTTACCGACAGCCCCAGCCCGCTGCCCTCGCCCTCCGGCTTGCGGGTATAGAAGGGGTTGAAGATATGATCGATGTCCGATTCCCCGATGCCATGCCCGTTGTCACGCACCTCGATGATGACGCCACGATCTTCCCAGTCGCAGCTGGTGATCTCGATCACACCCGCCTCCGCCGGTAGGGCATGGATGGCATTGACCAGCAGGTTGACCAGTACCTGTTGCAGTTCCTGCCGGTTGAAACCGATACGGCGCGTGGCCCGCAGATCCAGTTCCAGCGCGAATTCGTGGGTCTTGCGCATGTGCTGCACCAGCGACAGGGCGCTGTGAATGGCCTCGTTGACATCGATGTTCTCGACGAAGCCGGCGTAGCTTCCGGGACGGGCGTACTGAAGCAGGCGATCGACGATATCGCGGATGCGGTAGATCTGGCGGATCGCCAGTTCCAGATCCTCCACCAGCGCATCGTTACGCCCCTTCAACTCGTCGATGACGCTGTCGATGGCGCCAAGCATCACCGCGGTCGGGTTGTTGATCTCGTGCGCGACACCGGCGGTCAATTCACCCAGTGCCGCCAGCTTTTCGGCTTCCAGCAGCTGACGCCGGGTTTCGCGCAGTACCTGCACCGTGTTGCGCAGTTCCCGGTTGCTGCGTTGCAGTTCCGCGGTGCGTTCTTCGACCTTCGATTCCAGTTCCTGGGCGCTCTGCTCGATGCGTTGCTGATGCGCCTGAAGCTGATCCAGCAGGGTGTCGAACTCCCGCGCCAGCGTGCCCAGTTCATCGTGCGAATCCAGTTCGCCGATGCGCGCCCGTTCCCCGCGCCGGGTGGCCTCGATGACCCGATTCATCGCCTCCACCGGGCGAAAGATACCGCGAGCGCCGCGTATCGCCACATAGCCTGCCAGCAGCATCAAAACCACGAACAACAGGGCCAGAATCGCCAGTGCCGCCAACAGGGCATTGCGGTAGGGGGATTCCAGGTAACCGGCATAGAGCATACCGATGCGCGAACCGGCCGTATCCACGATAGGCTCGTAGGCGGAGATGTACCAGTCGTTGACCACGAAAGCACGGTCGATCCAGACCAGTCCTTCATCGAGTACCTGCCTCCTGACCTCGTCGGAGACACGGGTACCCAGCGCGCGCTCGCCTTCCTTGAGCGGCACATTGGTTGAGATGCGCACATCCTCCAGAAACACGGTAACCGTGCCGATGCTGCCTTCGATCAGGCTCCCCGGCCCATAGACCAGATCACGAATGCCGTCGACGAAGGCGAAATTCCGGTTCAGCAGGACGCCGCCATCGAGCAGGGCCTGCACCTCGCCGGCCGCGTTTTTCAACGGATAGAGGGCACGAATCATCATGCCACGATCCTCCTGCCGCCGCTGTGTCGGCCGGGCACGGGGGGTTGGCAGCAATTCCAGTTCCACCTGCCGCAGGAGCCGCGGATCGATGGCCTTCAGCTCTTGTGCCGCGAACAGCTCGATGCCGCTGCGCGCCACACCGAGTGCGGCCGCAAGCAGCAGCGGTGAGGATTTGACGATGTACGCGTCGTCATCACGATCCAGACGGCGTCCACGGGTATCGATCAACAGGAGATAGGAGAACCCGGCATCGCGCCGGAAGGCTTCCAGCTGCCGCTGCAACTCGGTGCGGTTGTGTACATCGAGGCTGGAGCGCAGGCTCTGACGCTCTCCGAGCAGGCGCAGCCGGTCGAGATAGGTGCGCTGCACCCGTTCGAAGGCGTCATGCGCTACATTCAGATCGGTATTGACCTTGAAGAACAGTTGCTCGTAGGTGAAGCGCAGCCCCCACCAGCCCGACAGCAGCAAGGCCGCCGGCACCACAACCAGAATCGGCAGCAGTACGAGGACCAGCAGCTTGTAGCGCAGGCTGCCGCGGATCTTGTCCAGCAGGCCGCTCATCCCGGCACCATGTGAATCACAATGGATCGATCAGCTCTGACCCCATTCCTTGAGTTTGCGTTCGAGCGTCTTGCGCGCAATGCCCAGACGGCGGGCTGCCGCCGATTTGTTGCCGCCTTCCAGCTGCAGGATCTTCAGGATATGACGGCGCTCCACTTCGTCCAGACGAACCGGCTCGCTCTCCTGATGAGCGGAATCGCGCATCAGCATGCATTTCCCCGGCGATGAACCCAGCAGCAGGCAGCGTTCGATGACATTGCGCAATTCCCGCACATTGCCCGGCCAGTCGTAACCCAGCATGCGCAACAGGTCCTGATCGCCCACAGCTGTCGGCTCGACCCCCATTTCCCGCGCCATGCGCTGAATGAAATACTCCACCAGCAGAGGAATGTCTTCCCGGCGCTCCCTCAGCGCCGGCATGCGCAGCGACAACACATTCAGCCGGTAGTAGAGGTCTTCGCGGAAATCGCCATCCTCCACCTGCCGTTCCAGTTGTTTGTTGGTGGCGGCCACGATGCGTACATCCACCGGTATCTCGCGGTTGCTGCCCACCGGACGCACATGACGTTCCTCGAGTACCCGCAGCAGACGGGTCTGCATCGGCAACGGCATCTCGCCGATTTCATCGAGAAACAGGGTGCCTCCATGGGCATAGACGAACAGTCCATCGCGGGCCTGCTGGGCGCCGGTGAACGCGCCCTTGGCATGACCGAACAACTCCGATTCAAGCAGCTCGGGTGGCAGGGCGCCACAGTTGACGGCGACGAAGCTGCCTTCACGGCCGCTCAGACGGTGAATGGCGCGTGCCGCCAGTTCCTTGCCGGTTCCCGATTCGCCCTCGAGCAGAATGGTCGAATTCAACGGCGCCACCCGCTTGATCACCGCGCATAATTCGCGGATCGGCTCACTCTCGCCGACAAAGCCGGTCTCGAACTGGCTGCTGACCTCGCGCTTGAGGACGAAATTCTCGCGCTTCACACGGCGGTGCCCGAGGCAGCGTTCGACCGCGGCCAGCATCTGCTCGGTGCGGAAGGGTTTGAGCAGAAAATCGGCAGCGCCGAGCCGCAGCGCGGTGATCGCGGTATCCAGTTCCGCATAGGCGGTCATGAAGATCACGGCGGTGTCGACGGATTCATCGCGTACCCGTTCCACCCATTCGATGCCACTGATGCCGGGCAGCCGGATGTCGGCAATGATGACATCGAAATGGCAACGCTTACGCAGGGCTTCGGCCTGCTCCGCATCCTCGGCCACTTCGACCATGCCAAAGCGTTTTTCCAGCGCCTTGCACAGAAAACGGCGTATACCCGCCTCGTCATCGACAATCAGCACCGATGCCAGGCCCGGGTCCGCTCGCTCGCCCTCTTCCGGCCCATTGTGACGGCCCGTACCGGGTTCCGCGGGAGGGATGGCTGAATTCATCGGCCAGCGGTTCATTGCATGTCCCCTGTTGTTTGCAGGCCGTCCACAATAGGCGCAAACCCCCCGCTCATGCAAGCCCACCCCGTACGCCGCCCTGTTTCGCGTCATTTTGACCCACCCAAGACCGCGGCACTGCGTCAGGATGAGCCAGTCACCACCCGCTTTCCCCTATACGGTTTTCGCCGCTGGATCAGCGCCTGTTTCTGCCCTATTCTGGCCTCATGTGTACATTTCCATTGCCGATCCGTGAACCACAAAATGAATGAACGCCGACAGTCGCCCGAACCCTCCCTGTGTGCCGGCATCCTCACCGGCGGCAAGGGACGGCGCATGGGTGGCAGTGACAAGGGTCTGATCGATTTTGAAGGCCGCCCCCTCGTCGAGTACCTGATCGAGCGCTTGTCGCCCCAGTCCGATCAGGTGCTGATCAATGCCAACCGCAACCTCGACCGTTATGCCCGCTACGGCTTCCCGGTGGTTCCCGACCGGCTCGGCGAATACCAGGGCCCCCTCGCCGGATTTGCCGCGCTGCTCGAAGCCTGTCCCGCCCCCTGGCTGGTGGTCGCGCCCTGCGACAGTCCGTTGATCCCTGACGATTATGTGGCGCGTCTGCACGCCGCCCGGCGGCGCCATCCGAGCGCCCTCGTGGTCGCCCATGACGGCGAACGGATTCAGCCGGTGCATGCACTGATCCGCCAGGATCTGCTGCCGGATCTGCTGGATTTTCTCGAACAAGGGGAACGCAAGATCGACCGCTGGTATGACCGTGTCGGGTATTCCACGGCTGACTTCTCCGACCGGCCTCAGACCTTCCTAAACCTCAACCGTCCCGAGGACCTCGCCGCACTTCAGGAGGCAAGAAAATGATCCACACCCCTCTGCCCATGCTCGGTTTCTGTGCCTGGTCCGGTACCGGAAAGACCACGTTGCTGGGGCAGCTGATCCCGCTGCTGCGCGCGCAGGGCCTGCGTATCGGGGTGATCAAGCACGCTCACCACGGCTTCGATCTGGACCGGCCGGGCAAGGACTCCTGGACCCTGCGCAAGGCCGGCTCGGTACAGACCATCGTGGCATCTCGGCGCCGGGTGGCCTGCATTCTGGAGCGGGGGGAAGACGCCGACGAACCGTCGCTGGAAGAGCTGATCGGTATCGTCGATCCGCAGCGGCTCGATCTGCTGCTGGTGGAAGGCTTCAAGCAGGCGGTGTTTCCCAAGATCGAATTGCACCGACCCTCGATGGGACGCCCCCTGCTGTGCGGCCGCATGCCGCAGATCATCGCTGTCGCCAGCGATGCCCCAATCGATCTGCCACGCCCGCTGCCGCTATTGGACCTCAACGATCACCGGGCACTGTGCCGCTTCGTGACGGACTACTGCAACGACGAAGCCTTGCGAC
>JALSKD010000031.1 GCA_026989015.1 Gammaproteobacteria bacterium | reverse complement strand
GCTGCTTCCAGGGACCCAGTTCGATGCCGGACTCGATCAGACCGCGCAGTACGCCGACATGATCGACAAGACCGATGCTGCTGGCGCCAACCAGCTTTTCGCCATCGAATTGCAGGTTGATGTAGCGGTAGTGCGTTTGGTCAACGAGGTGGCTGGAATCGCCGCCCTCGACGCCCATCCACAGCCCAAAGGAAACGCTGATCAGACCCAGGGTGTCGAGGATGTTCATGTTGAGGGAGCCGTCGTGCAGCACTTCGCGCCCACTCATGTTGAGTGCGGCAATGCGTCCGTGGTCCGTGGCCGTGGGCTGAATCGCCTGAACGCTGTAGTTGCAGGTGGAAAAGTCCAGCCCCTGGGCCACATCGCCGGCGGCATGGACATGTTCCAGGCTGGTTTGCAGTCGACGATCCACCATGATGCCGTGGTCGATGTCGATGCCACTGTCGTCGAGCCATCCGGTATTGGGGCGCACACCGGTAGCGGTGATGATGTGGTCGGCTTCGATGCGATCCCCATTGCTGAGCAGGGCCGAGGCATGTGTCGTGGCGTCATCGATGGCCTCCACCGAGGTGGAGGTGAGCACGCGCACCCCCTTGCTGACGCACCAGCGTTCGAGCAGACCTCCGGCGGTTTCGTCGAGCATGCGGGGCACCATGCGGTTGCCGGTTTCGACCACGGTCAGTTCCACGCCACGCTTGACCAGCGATTCGAGGATGATGCAGCCGATGAAACCGGCACCGATCAGCAGCACCCGGGATCCGGGCCGGGCCGCGGCGGTAATGCGTCGGGCATCTTCGAGGGTCCAGCAGGAACTGACGCGTGACGACTCGACGCCGGGAATCGGCGGGGTGACCGGGCTGGAGCCGCAGGCGATCAGCAGCCGGTCGTAGCCAAGGCTGGAACCGTTCTCCAGCTGGATGCTGCGCCGGTCGGCATCGAGCGCGGCCACATGCTGGCGTTCGAGCACGATGTCCTGACGGTCGAAATACTCCGGGTCACGCAACAGCGTGCCCGACTCGTCGATTTTCCCTTCGAGGTGGTAGGGAATCGCCATCCGCGAATAGGGGGGTTCCGGTTCGTTGCCGATCAACAGGATGTCGGCTTCCGGGTCCAGTTTGCGCAGGGTTTCGGCGGCGGTAACGCCGGCGGGACCCGCGCCAATGATCAGGTGTTTCATTTCGGTGAATACTCCGTGATTGCCCGCGACCCCGGGTCGCGGGCGGTCATCGCTTGATACGCGAACCGGCCCCGCAGGCGGGGCCGGGGGGGTGGTTTACAGCGAGAGGCGCTGTTTGGTCTCTTCACTGACCTTGCCGTCGGGCGTCCAGCCGCGCAGCTCGTAGTACTTGGGCAACATTTCGCCGAGGCGGTTGACCTGGCCGTCGGTGGGCCCGCCCTTGATCGGTTCTTCGAGCATGCGCTTGGGCAGCTTGTCGTCGTCGGCGGTGAACCCCGCTGCCTCATTGAACAGGCGCTCCATGTTCCAGATGCGCTCACCGACTTCAAGACAACGGTCCACGCTCCAGTCGCCGTCACAGGCGGCATCGATCTGCGGCGCGATGTTTTCCATGCCCCAGGCGAAAGTGGTGAACAGGCACAGCCCGGAGGAATCCACGAGGGAGGTGGCATCCTGGAAAGCCTTCACCAGTTCGGGTTTGCCTTCGGTCGCCGTTTGCTCGGTCTTGAAGGGAATGCCCAGAACTTCGGAGGCGATGGTGTAGCCGCGGAGGTGACAGGCGCCCCGGTTGGAGGTCGCGTAGTTGAGGCCGATGCCTTGGATGCCGCGCGGGTCGTAGGCCGGGAATTCCTGACCCTTGACTGTCATTGACAGTTCGGGGCGGCCGTATTTCTCGCACAGGCGTTTGGAGCCCAGCGCCAGATCCTTGCCAAAATCGGTGCCGGCCACCAGTGCCTCGGCGGCGGCGACAAAGGCCTTGGCATCGCCGAAGCGCAGTTCGATGCCGTCGGTCTGCTCGGTGGTCAGTACACCCTGTTCGAACAGCTCCATGGCGGCGGCCACGGTACAGCCGAAGGAGATCGGATCGAAGCCGTCCTCGTTGCACAGGAAGTTCACATAGGTCAGGGCATCCAGGTCATCGACGCAGGTGTCAGCACCCAGCGCCCAGGCCGCTTCGTACTCCAGACCGCCGGAGGCACCCCAGTATTCGGGCTTGTTCTGTACCGTGAAATGGCCCTTGTCGACGGTGGAGATCCGGCCGCAGGCGATGGTACAGCCGAAGCAGGCGGCATTGGTGGTCAGGTTCGGCTTGCCATCGCTGGGCCGTGGCTCGTGCATCGCCTCGCCGGATATTTTCTCGGCGCCCTCGAAGCCGGCGTTCTTCATGTTTTGTACCGGCAGGCCGCCAACGCCGTTGATGACGTTCATCAGCACCTGGGTACCGTAGGTGGGCAGGCCCTGGCCGGTGACGGCATTGTCGGCGAGCACCTTTTTGCCGTCGTTGACCGCTTCGAAGAAACGCTTCATGTCCTTGATGTTCTGGCCGACGCCCTTGGTGCCGCGTACCGCGACCGCCTTGAGGTTTTTCGAAGCCATCACCGTGCCAACCCCGGAACGACCGGCGGCACGGTGCTTGTCGTTGATGATGCAGGCATAGAGACAGCCCTGTTCGGCGGTGCGGCCGATGCAGGCGACACGAATTTGCGGATCCTGGTGCCACTGGCGCAGCAGGTCGTCGGTCTCCCAGGACGACTTGCCCCAGAGTTCGGAGGCATCGCGCAGTTCGGCCTCGTCGTCATTGATCCACAGATATACCGGCTTTTCGGACTTGCCCTCGAAGATGATCATGTCCCAGCCGGCGTTCTTGAACTCGTTGCCGATGAAACCGCCGGAGTTGGAGCAGGCGATGGCGCCGGTCAGCGGGCCCTTGGTGATTACGGAATAACGGCCAGCGGTGGCCGCCATGGTTCCGGTCAGCGGGCCGGTGGCCATGATCATCTTGTTTTCGGGGCTCAACGGGTCCACCTTCGGGTCGACTTCTTCCACCAGGTACTTGGTGGCCAGGCCGCGCTGGCCGAGGTAGTCATTGGCCCATTCCATGTTGAGGTCTTCGGGTGTGCAGGTGCCCTCGGTGAGGTTCACGCGCAGAATCTTTCGTGTCCAGGACATGTGTGTTCCTCCTCAGGATGCAGACGCGGCTTCGGCCGCGGGCAGGCTCTTGGCGGCCATGGCGGCCATGCGGTCGTAACCGGTCCAGTCGGCGTCGACATAGGTGATCGCCTCGGTCGGGCAGGCCTTGGCGCATTCCGGGTCGCCGCCACAGAGGTCACACTTGACGACCTTGCCGGTGACATGGGAATAGTTGATGGTACCGAAAGGACAAGCGATGGTGCAGACCTTGCAGCCGACGCACTTGTCGTCGGATACCACCTTGGCGCCGGTGGTGGCATCGAGGCTGATGGCATCGACCGGGCAGGCGCGCTGGCACCAGGCTTCCTCGCACTGGGTGCAGGTGTAGGGAACGAAACGCCCTTCGTAATGGAAGGTAAACACCTTTATGTAGGAACGGGACGGGTTGAACGCGCCCGTGTGTTCGTAGGAACAGGCCATTTCGCATTGCAGGCAGCCGGTGCACTTGGCCGGATTGATGTTGAGAGACTTGAGCATCTAACTCCTCCGCTAGACTTTGAGTGTTGTTGTTCTGTCCCAATTCCTATCGAAATCATGGGAATACAGCGGTTGTCCATGTTAGGCGCTGAGTCTCGAAAAGCAACTGAATTTTTTCCATTGGCAACCGGACCTGGATCAATTCTTTTGATGGCCCGACGCGGTTGTTCAAGGTCGCTCGATCCCTTACCATCGTGAGCCTTGTTCACATGACTGGCGATGCATTACCGTGACTGACAACCGACTGGTCGATCGATTTGGGCGCAGCATCAACTACCTGCGCATTTCGGTGACCGACCGCTGCGACCTGCGCTGCGTGTACTGCATGTCCGAGCACATGACCTTCCTGCCACGCGAGCAGTTGCTGACGCTGGAGGAAATCGACCGCATTGCCGCCACCTTCATCGAACTCGGGGTGGACCGAATCCGCATTACCGGCGGTGAACCGCTGGTGCGGCGCAATGTGCTCGAGCTGTTCCGGGATCTGGGCCGTCATCAGGGGCTGCGCGACCTGACATTGACCACCAACGGCAGTCAACTGGAGCGTTTTGCCGACGACTTGAGTGCCGCCGGTGTCACCCGCGTCAACATCAGCCTGGATACCCTGCGGGCAGATCGATTCAAGGCCATCACCCGCATCGGCGACCTCGACAAGACCCTGCGCGGCATCGATGCCGCGATCGACGCCGGCTTCGACCGCGTCAAGATCAACAGCGTCATTCTCAGGGGGCACAACCACGATGAAGTCCTCGATCTGGTCGATTTCGCAGTGGAGCGTGGCATCGACATCAGCTTCATCGAGGAAATGCCGCTGGGCGACAATGGCGACCACCGTGCCGGGGATGTGCATTATTCCTCGCACCGGATCCGCGAAGACCTGGCAGGGCGCTACCGATTGATCGCGTCTGCCGAGCGTACCGGCGGTCCGGCGCGCTACTACAGCGTCGAGGGCCATCCGGCGACGCGCATCGGCTTCATCTCGCCGCACAGCCACAACTTCTGTGATGATTGCAACCGGGTGCGACTGACCTCTGAAGGGCTGCTGTTGCTGTGCCTCGGTCAGGAGCATTCGGTGGATCTGCGCCATGTGTTGCGCGCCCATCCCGGTGATGACGCGCGCCTGCGGCAGGCGATCATCGACGCCATGCAGATCAAGCCCAAAGGTCATGAATTCGATCTCGACAGTCACACGGTGCTGTTGCGTCACATGAACATGACCGGCGGCTGAGATCTAGAGATTAAACCAGTTTGTCAACTTGCGCTTTCAACATGCTGAAATATATAGTTTTTATCTCATTGATTCTTTCTTCCGTGGCGTCGCCGGCGCAACCGCCGCTGCGGCTCGCCACCACCACCAGTACCGAGAACTCGGGCCTGCTGGCGGAATTGCTGCCGCGATTCACCGAAGACACGGGCATCCCGGTGCATGTCATCGCGGTGGGTACCGGCAAGGCGCTCCGCCTTGGGCAGGACGGTGATGTGGATGTGGTGCTGGTCCATGCGCCGGCCGCCGAGCGCGCCTTTGTCGATGCGGGCTACGGAGAGAAGCGTTTTCCGGTGATGCACAATGATTTCGTCATCGTTGGCCCGCCCGCCGATCCGGCGGGCGTCGCCGGAGCCGGGAATGCCGTTGAGGCGCTGCAGCGGATCGCCCGCAGCGGCAGACTGTTCGTATCGCGCGGAGACAACTCGGGTACCCACAAGAAGGAGCTCGCCTTATGGAAGGAAGCGGGTGTCACGCCACAGGGCAAAGGTTACCGTGAAGTAGGGCAGGGCATGGGCAAGGTCTTGCAGATGGCGGATCAACTGCAGGCCTATACGCTGACCGACCGCGGCACCTGGCTGGCCTATGCCGGTCGGCTGGACTTGAAGATCCTGCACCAGGGCGACCCGTCCCTGTACAACCCCTATGGCATCATCGCGGTGAGCCGCAAACGCTATCCGGACATCAATCATCAGGCGGCACAACGGCTCATCGACTGGATCACCGATCCGCAGCGGGGGCAAAAGCTCATCGGCGCCTTCCGCCTCAAGGGGCAGCAGCTGTTCGTTCCGGATGTGCAGCAGGTGCAGTGATGGGCAACCTTTCCGATGCCTTGATCGAGGCGCTGAAGCTGCTGCTGACCGGCGACGACGCGACCTGGACCATCATCGGTATCTCCTTTCGTGTGTCCACCCTGGCGATCCTCAGCGCGATACCGCCGGCCTTGTTGACCGCTTTCCTGTTGGCCCATTTTCGTTTTCCCGGACGCAAGCTGCTGATTTCCATTTTCAGCGCGCTGATGTCGGTGCCGGCGGTGGTGGTCGGCCTGACCCTGTTCGTACTGCTGTCGCGCCACGGGCCGCTGGGTGACTGGCGGATGCTGTTCACGCAGACGGCGATGGTAATGGGCCAGTTTCTGCTCAGTTTCCCGATTCTGGTGTCGATGGCACTGGCCGCCTTTCAGTCGGTGGATCAGCGTGCCTGGGAAACCGCGCGCACTCTCGGCGCCGACCCGATGCAGGCCTTTTTCACCCTGCTGCATGAGGTGCGATTCGGCCTGATGACCGCGCTGTTGGCCGGGTTCGGCCGGATCATCGCCGAGGTCGGGGCCTCGATGATGCTCGGCGGCAACATCCTCAATTACACCCGCAACATCCCCACCGCCATCGCTCTGGAGACCAGCAAGGGCAATTTCGCACAGGGCATTGCGCTGGGCATCGTGCTGGTGTTGCTGGCCTTCGTGCTCAATGCCTTCCTGCACGCCCTCAGTCACCGCAACACCCCTCAGGAGGCCGTATGAGCCGCTTTCGCTATGCCTTCCAGGGCATAACCCACCGATACCGCACGCGGACGGTGATCTCCGAGGCGCGCATTACCGTCCGCGACGGGCAGTTCACCCTGCTGGTCGGCGACAATGGCGCCGGAAAGACGACCTTGTTGAAGATCATGGCCGGTTTGCAGCGGCCGCTGAAGGCGGAGGTGCTGATCGGCGAGGTGCAGCGCGACTGGCGGCAATGGCGCAAACGCCTGATGGAGGATTTCATGTACCTGCATCAGCAGCCCTATCTGTTCGACGGCAGCGTCGAGCGCAACCTGCGCTACACGCTGCGGGTCAATCCCCAGTCCTGTCATACGCTGGAGCAGGCCATCGAATGGGCGGATCTGGGATCGATCATCGATCAGCCGGCGAAGAACCTGTCGGGCGGGGAAAAGCAACGGGTGGCCATCGCCCGCGCCTTTCTGCGCGATCCGAAGGTCATTCTTCTCGATGAGCCGACCGCCAATCTCGACCAGGCATCGAAACGGCGCATGCTGGAACTCCTCGAGAAGTTAAAGGGCGGCGGCATGGGCATCGTGATTGCCAGCCATGATCCGGACCTGTTTCTCTCGCTGCAGGATGAACGCCTGCAACTGCGCCGGGGCCGCCTGACCAACCTGCAACCGCGCGAGAAGATCGAGGGTGTGGACTGGATCAACCATCGGCGCCGTTCACCGGGCGGCTGATCTGCATCAGTGCATACGGCGCCGCATACCAGACAATGCCCGCGATGTGCTCAAATCGGCAAGAGGAACCATGAAACCTGAACCCAGTTGCAACGACCCGGCAGAGCCGGGTGTACTCAGTGTCACCGATGCGGTGGATCGCCTGATCGAGCATGCGCAGCCGGTCGCTGCTGCCTGCAAATTGCCCTTGCGTGACTGCCTGCACCGGGTGGTGTATGAGGATGTACGCTCAGGCCTGGATGTGCCCGGGCATGACAATTCGGCGATGGACGGTTATGCACTGGCCTTCGATCAGCTTCCTGAATCCGGCTACCGGCGTTTCCGCGTGATTGGCACGGCCTATGCCGGTCAGACCTTTGAGCGGGCGCCCGGTGACGGTGAATGCGTGCGCATCATGACTGGCGCTGCGCTTCCGCCCGGTGTCGATTGCGTGGTCATCCAGGAGCAGGCGCGACGCTTCGACGATGACCAGGTGGAATTGCCGGGCAAGGGCCAGAAACGCAACCAGAACCTGCGTCGAGCGGGTGAAGACATCGCCCGAGGCGCCACCGTATTGCCCCGCGGGCACTTCATCCGTCCTGCCGATCTGGGCGTGCTGGCATCCCTCGGCGTCAACGAGCTGAAGGTGTTCCGCCGGCCCCGGGTCAGCTTCTTTTCCACCGGCGACGAGCTCAAATCACTGGGCGAGCAGTTGGAGAAGGGGGACATCTACGACAGCAACCGCTACAGCCTCAATGGCCTGTTGCGCGAGTGCGCTGTGGACCTGATCGACATGGGCGTGGTTCGGGACGACCCCGAGGCGCTGCGCCGCACGCTGCTGGATGCCGCCGGCTGTTCGGATCTGATCCTCACCTCCGGCGGCGTATCGGTGGGGGAGGCCGATTACATCAAGGGCGTGCTGGAGGAGATCGGTCAGATCAGCTTCTGGAAGATTCTGATGAAACCCGGCCGGCCACTGACCTTCGGACGGATTGGCGAGGCCCTGTTCTGCGGATTGCCCGGCAACCCGGTGGCGGTGATGGTCACCTTCTACCAGTTCGTGATCCCGTTGATCAAGACTCTGTCCGGTCGCGCATATCTTCCGCCCCTGAGTTTCGAGGCGGTATGCGACAGTGACATCCGCAAGAATCCGGGGCGCCGCGAGTTTCAGCGTGCGATCGCCGAAATGGATGAAACGGGCCGGCTCCATGCGCGGCTTACCGGGCGCCAGGGTTCCGGCATTCTTACTTCCATGTCGCAGGCGAACTGTTTCATCGTGCTCGATGAGCAGCAGGGGCCGGTGGCCCGCGGCGACCGGGTGCGCGTGGAATTCTTCGACCAGTATTTCAGCCGTTGAGGGCAGGGATATGCCGTACTTTCTGTTGCTGATCGGGTTTGCGCTGCTGGCCGCCTGCGCCAGTCAGAGCACCGTGGTCACCGGTACGGTCGCGCCTGCCATCGATCTGGCCGATGTTCGCGTCGTCCATCAGCGTCCGGACTGCGACTTCGAGGAGGTGGCCTGGATCGATGTGCCCGGCAACTACTTCAGCAAGCCGCGGCTGATCGACGCATTACGCGGGCAGGCGGCGGCCCTGGGCGCGGATGTGGTGCAGATCATCGATCTGCAGCGGGAGGGTTCGACCGAATACCGGGGTACCGCCCGGGCGCTGCGCTGCCGCTGACGGCTCAGTCGTCTTCGCTGTCGAAGTCGTAGTCGTTGGGTTCGGTGATGTCGTCGTCGAGAATGCGGTCGCGCTCTTCGTCACTGAGGATGACGGTATCGTCTTCGTTGCTCATGCGGGCTACCCCTTGGAGGATCGTGTGATTGTGGTCCCTTCCAGTGGGGCGGTACTCCTGGGAGCATTATGCGCAAACGTGCGGCGGCTGACCAGCACGCCGTGAAACTGCGTGAATGGCGGTGGAGTGTGGCCACCGCCGTCGCGGGGAGAATTACTTGTTGCGGGAACCCTTCTTGCGGCCGCGCTTGACCGGCGGGAAGGCGCTGCTCAGTTCGGTACGGGTCAGGCTGTACTGACGGATCAGTTTGCGCACTTCGCCCAGTACCTGTTCACGCTCAGCCTGGATCACCTTCTGGATTTCGGCTTCGATCTCTTCCTTCTTCTTTTGCAGCTCGTCGAGTGTACTCATTGTGGGAACCTGTAAGTTGTCAAAACAAAGGGTGGCGCGATTATAACGGCCTGCGAAGCGACTTCAAGCCCGATGCCTGGTTCAGATACGGTCAGGCCAGTAACGGGTGCCGATCGGATCACCGAGATCGGCCCGTACCAGCCGCCGGCGTACTTCGAGCAGATGCTCGATCAGTGCCGGCTCGTCCCGCTCGTAGGCTTCAGCATCCGGCTGGCGCTTGACCACCACGCCCAGCAGTTCGGTGATGGCATTACCGATCGAGTTCTGGCTGATGGTGACCACCCATTTGCCCGCGTCGTTGCGGTAGGTCAGCTGTTTGAAGGCGGGTTGCCAGCGGATCGAGTTGGCGTACTTGGGGTCCTTGATGCAGCGGTCGCGCACGATCTTGGCGGCGGCCAGAAAATCGTTGTTGAACAGCAGCTTGTCGATGACTTGTTCGGGGAAATAAATGTCCCGCGGCATGGGGGCGTTGCGCGTCGAAACCTGGCTGAAGAAGGTCCGGTAGAAGTCGATGAACCCCTTGAGTATGACATCGTAATCGGCCCAGAACCCGGGACGGTCAATGGTTTCGCGGCCGCCCATGATCTCCCAGCAAGGCAGGCCCTGCGGGTAGCCGGTCAATTGCAGTTGCGATTCCTCGCTGGGCATGGGTTTGAGGTGTTTGAGCTCCAGAGTGGCGAAGAAGGCACGATAGACCTCCTTCATGTGGTGCTGGAACAGGCTGTGTTGCCCGCCGTCGGTGAGGTTGGGGTTGGCCGGGTCGGCCAGGTCGGCCTGCTCCAGCTGTTGCTTGTCGAAGACGATGAAATGGTTGTGCAGCATGCGAATGCTGGGCACACCTGGGGAGGTCAGCGGCCAGGTGGCGTCCAGGCTGGCCTCGCCGCAAAGGATCAGATGGCGATCGGGGTCGGGGAAGGTCTCCTCCATGTACTCGATGAGGATCTGGTTCATGCGGTTCCAGACATTGCGCACATTCTCTGGAACCTGGGTGCGTCGTACCGGGCGTCCGAGCGGGTTCAGAATCAGCTTGGAGGTGTTGTAGATGATCGAGGTATCGAACAGGTTGGAGTGCCCCAGTGCCTTGCGGTAGAGCAGCAGGTTTTCCGGGTTGATCAGCAACCCGTTGTTGTGTACCAGATCATTGAGGTTCTCGGTGCTGTTGAAGAACTCGTTGGGCGCCATGCCTTCCGGCACTTCCAGCGGAATGGGGCGGAACGGAGTGACGATTTCGCGCGGACCTTGTTGCATGCTGATTCTCTGTGAAAAGCGTTGACTCTAGCTTAGCGCAGTGGACTATCATGCGCGTTCAAAAAAATTTGCGAGCGCATTAACTCCGTGTATTCCAGACTCTCTGGCGGTGACGCCGCCCGTGGTGCCTTGCTCGCCGGTCTCGGCGTGCTGCTGCTCAGCCCCGACAGCCTGCTGATCCGCTGGATTCAGCTCGACTTGTGGACACTGATGTTCCTGCGCGGGTTGTTCATGTTCCTGACCCTGCTCGGGCTCAACCTGATCATCCGCCGCGGGCGGTCGCTGGGCGGGTTGTTCCGTCTGGACCGGCATGCCTGGGCTTTTGCCGGGCTGATGACGGTCAGTTCCCTGTTCTTCGTGGCCTCGGTGCAGACCACCAGCATTGCCCACACGCTGATCATCGTCGGTTCCACGCCGGCGGTCTCGGCCTTGCTCGGTCGCTGGCTGCTGGGCGAGCGGGTGGCGCGGGGCACCCTGTGGACGATCGGCATCGTTGTGGTCGGCCTGGGCTTCGTGGTCTATGACGGCGCGCGCAGTTCGCTGCTCGGCGACCTCTATGCCGCCATCGCCTGTCTGCTGTGGTCCTTCAATTTCATTCTCATGCGCCGCACCCGCACGCCCAGCCACCTGTCGATGATGACAGTCAGTGGCTTGGTGATGGCGCTGGCGGTGTGGCCACTGGCCCAGCTGGACGGTATCCAGGCCTGGCAGTGGCAACTGGGTGTACTCAGCGGGCTGGTGGTGGGACTCTCCTTCTGGATGATTTCGATGGCACCGAGATACATTCCGGCCGCCGAAGTGGCGGTGTTCATGCCCCTGGAATCGGTGTTTGGCAGCCTGTTGGCCTGGTGGCTGCTGGGCGAGTTCCCTGGGTGGATTTCGGTCGCTGCCGGCAGTGTGATCATCCTGGCCATTATGCTCAACAGTTATTTTCAAATACGCAAAACATCCGCTTGAGCGCCCGCGCCCTGTGGTATATTTCGCGGCAAAACAAAGACTTGGAAATCGATCATGAGCGAGCATTACCGTATCGAAAAAGACAGCATGGGTGAATTGAAGGTGCCGGCCGATGCGCTGTGGCGGGCGCAGACCCAGCGCGCGGTGGAGAATTTCCCGATCAGCGGCTTGCGCCTGCCTCGGCAAATGATTCGTGCGCTGGGCCTGATCAAGCTGGCCTGCGCCCATGCAAACCGTTCGCTGGGGCTGCTCGACGACACGATCGCCGATGCCATCGACGCGGCTGCGCGCCAGGTCATCGAAGGCGAGGTGGACGACCAGTTCCCGATCGACATCTTCCAGACCGGTTCCGGTACCAGCAGCAACATGAACGCCAACGAGGTGATCTCCACGCTGGCCAGCCGCAACGGACCGGAAGTGCACCCCAACGACCATGTGAACATGAGTCAGAGCTCCAACGACGTGTTCCCGTCGGCCATTCAGGTGGCGGCCAGCCTGGCCATCCACGAGCAATTGCTGCCGGCGCTCAATCACCTCGAAACCGTGCTGCATCGGAAGGCCGAAGCGCTGGACGAGGTGGTGACCACCGGTCGCACCCATCTGATGGATGCCATGCCGATCACCCTGGGACAGGAGATCGGTGGCTGGGCGGAACAAATCCGCCAGGGCCGCTACCGCATCCAGTCGAGCCTGACGCGGTTGCAGAAGCTGCCCCAGGGTGCCACTGCGGTGGGTACCGGAATCAATGCCCATCCCGATTTTGCGGCCCGTTTCAACGAAGTGATGAAATCCCTGACCGGTATTGGGTTCGCTCCGAAGGAGAATTTTTTCGAGGGCCTGAGCGCACAGGATGCGGCCGTGGAAACCAGCGGCCAGCTGAAGGTGGTTGCGGTATCGATGATGAAGATCGCCAACGACCTGCGCTGGATGAACTCGGGCCCGCTGGCCGGCATCGGAGAAATCGAACTGCCCGCATTGCAGCCGGGCAGTTCCATCATGCCGGGCAAGGTCAACCCGGTGATTCCCGAGGCGGTGACCATGGTCTGCGCACAGGTCATCGGCAACGACGCCACCATCACACTGGGCGGTCAGTCCGGCAACTTCCAGCTCAATGTGATGCTGCCGGTGATCGCTTACAACCTGGTGCAAAGCATTGAAATCCTCGCCAACGCGGCGCGGGTGCTGGCGGACAAGGCGGTCGAAGGCTTCTCGGTGCGCGAGGACAACATCCAGCGCGCGCTCGAGTCCAACCCGATCCTGGTCACCGCCCTCAACCCGGTGATCGGTTATGAACTGGGCGCCAGGATCGCCAAGACCGCCTATTCGGAACAGCGTCCGGTACTGGAAGTGGCCAAGGAAATGACCGATCTTCCGGAAGAAGAGTTGCGCCGCCTGCTCGACCCGCGCACGCTGACCCGTGGCGGCATTCCCGGGTGACACTGTGATGACGCCGGGTGAGAGCGCCCGGCGTGAAGTCATCGACTGGTTCGAACGGGTCGTTCTGGGGTTACAGCTCTGTCCCTTCGCCGAACGCCCCTGGCACGAAGGGGGCATACGCTTTGCGGTCAGTGAAGCCACTCAGGAACAGGCCGTGCTCACCGATCTGGAAGTGGAGTTGCAGCGGCTGGATCGCAGCCCGGAGATCGAAACCACGCTGCTGATTCTTGCCTCAAGCCTGTCCGACTTCGAAGCCTACAACGATTTTCTCGATGAGGTGGATGCCCTGATCGTCGATGGCGGCTGGGAAGGCGTCTATCAGATCGCGAGCTTCCATCCGCACTACCGTTTCGCCGATAGCACGGGTGAGGGTGACGCAGCCGACTGGACCAACCGCTCGCCCTGGCCGCTGCTGCACCTGCTGCGGGAGGACAGCCTGGAACGGGCGATCCGCACGCATCCGGATCCGGCATCGATACCACGGCGCAATGTACGCCTGCTGCGGGGGCTCGATGCCGGGCAGTTGAGGGCTTTGTTCGGACCCCGTTACCCCGGCTGAACACAGACGAGGTTAGCCGCGGATGCGCTGCAGGATCTCCCGGTTGGAGAGGGCTTGCAGGGGCTGGAAATTCATGCTGCGCGGCATCCAGCGCAGGGCCTCCTCCACCTCCCCGGCATCGGCAAAGTCTCCGCCATAGACCAGCGTGTATCCGCCGCTGGCGTTCGGGAAGTAGCCCAGCTTCTTTGGCAGGTAGTGGTTGTAACGCTGTACCAGATCGAACATCTCCGGCTTGCTGCGCAGATCGGCGATGCGAATCGAATAGCGCTCCGGATCCAGGGTCTGCAGCCACCGGGATCCGTGGATCACATTGTCGCCGCCAAAACCACCGAACGGCGCGATGTAGCGGATGCGGCCATCGAGGGAGGTCACCTGGTCGTTGACCGTGACCAGCTGTTGCCGCACCTGCGCCAGCTGCTGTTTCAGCGCACCGATATCCTGATCGAATACCTGGCTGGCGACCTGCTCGTCAAGTACGCGGCTCTGCAGGTCCTGTATCTGGTTCTGGGTATCGATGGCCCGCTGATCGAGCACCACCGCATCCTCTACCCGCTGCATCTGCCCGTATCCGAACAGGCCGATCACCGCGATCAGCAGCAGCAGGCCGATCAGGGACAGGGTAACGAAGCGGCGATCCTCGCGCCGGCCGAGCGCCAGCAGGTGCTGGCCTAGGTCGCGGCTGCCCTGCTGCAACTGTTCGATAAAGCCACGGTGGCGCCGGGTTTCGGCATCCAGGCGGGCGGTGCGCAGCTGCAAAGCCTCGATATCGGCGCCGAGCCGCTCGCCGATGATGCCGAGGGTTTCGGTCTGTTGCTGCAGTTCCTCGCTGTCCTCGAGCAAAGAGTCGGTCAATGCTTCCAGTGCGCCCGCCCGGCGATCCAGGGCCTGGTCCACCTGTTGCAGCATCAGCATGCGGGCCTGGTGTTGCTGCAGTTGTTCGCCGGTGTCCGAGCGGTGTTGTTCCAGGCGCTCATCCAGGGCCTCGTCACGCTGCTCGGACTGCTCTGCGATGCGCTCCAGTTCGCTGACGATACGGGCCTCCAGTGCCCCCAGAGCCTGGCTGTTCTCCTTGATGCTCTTGTTGAGCTGGCGAGTCAGGGCCGTGGTCTTGCTGGCCAGGCCTTCAGCGCGCTCGGCCAGTTGTTGCTGGGCTTCCTGCATTTCGAAGTTGAAGCCGCCCTGGTGTTCCAGCGCATCGGCCAGTGAGGTCATCGCCTGTTCGCGCAGGGCCTCGAGTCGATTGTTCAGTCGGGTCAGTCGGCCGCGCAGGGAGGAGGACGCTTTTTTCAGTTCGCCGAAACGGGCATCCACCTGACCCAGCTGACGGTAGATGTCGGCCACCCGGTCGCCGATGTCCGCATCCGAGTGCTGCAGGCGGTCGATGTCCTTGCGGATGCTCGTTTGGGTGCGGGACAGCTTGTTCTTGAACTCGCCGACCTCCCGCTCCAGTCCATCAATAACCCGGTTGATGTCGCGCAGCGAGGTACTGCCCTCGCTGGCCAGGTCGATGAGGTTGTTTTCGGAGGCGACGGACTCACGATCATCGTCGTCCCCCCTGACTGCTGCAGTGTGTTTGGCCATGTCCGCTCTCCGGCTATAAATATTATGTAATACTAATATTAGCAAAAACTGAAATAGTGTTCAATCGGTGCTGTCGGGGTTTCGGCGGTGCTGTCTTTCCGCTAATCTTGCGGCGACCTGACGCCACCACAAACAACAACAGGGAACCCCAGATGAAATTCACCTTTGGCAGTTTCGGACTGCGCTTTTTGTTTTCCGCCATTCTCGTCTTTGCCACCTACAACCCCGAAGGCTATTCCTACTACCACTGGGTTGAAGCCGATTTTCCGGCCTTTTCCATCGAGCAGGCCTTTGTCGGGGTGCTGCTGCTGATCGGCTGGATCATCTATCTCCGCGCCACGCTGCGCTCGCTGGGGGTAGTGGGGCTGATGCTGTCGCTGGCGTTGTTCGGGTTGATGATTGCCATGTTCTGGAAGTGGGGATGGATCTCGCTCGAAGCCTCGCGCAGCCTCAGTTACATCGTCGAGATTCTGATTGCGGTGATTCTGGCGGTCGGCATGTCGTGGTCGCATATACGCCGCCGGCTCTCCGGTCAGGTGGATATGGACGATGTGGACGAAACCGACTGACGGTGCTTGAACAGTTCATACACAGCTTCTAGAATTGAATGTAACTCTTTGAAGTTACAATATTAACCCGGCAAGTATCTACGTCGCATTCAGGGCTTCAAGAATGGGCCGGATCAAGGCGCGGCGCGCAGGCAAGGGTCGTTCCCTTGGCAAGCGCCGCAACACCGAGCCGGTTCATTCTTGAAGCCCCTAACCTGTTGAAACCAAAGAGCGAGGCCCGCACGCGCTCGCCCGCGGACGGCGTTATCGGCGCTTGCTGCAGAATAACTGCAGCAGCGCACCGATGCCTTGCCGCGAACAAGCGCGAGCGGGCTGAACACGATGTAGATACTTGCCGGGTTAATGATAATGCCAACACAATCTCTGGTTATCCTGCTCTGCCTCCTGCTGCTTCCCGGCGGCCTTTGGGCACAGGCCGACCTGCAGCAACAGCGCCGCCTGTTCAGCGCAGCCGAACAGGCGATCGCGCAGGGCGATGATGCGCGCTTCCGTGCAGTGCGCTCTCGCCTCGACGGGTATCCGATCGCGGCCTACCTCGATCTTGATGCCTTCCGCAAGACTCTGGTTGACGCGCGTCCCGAAGCGGTGCGCGCGTTCCTCAAACGGCATCAGGACTATCCGTTCCGCTACCGTCTGCTTGGTGAATGGCTGGATGTGCTCGCCAAACGCAAGGACTGGAGCGGATACATCGACTTCTATGATGGCCGCAAGGACGCATTGCCGGAGTGCCGTTACCTTCTGGCGCGCTTGCGCAGCGGCAAAACCGACGGACTGATGAAGGCCATCGAAAAGCGCTGGATGACGGGCTACTCCCAGCCCAAGGCCTGCGACGACCCCTTTGCCTGGTTCCTCGACCACAGTTCCGACCGTGATGCCTTGCTGTGGCTGCGCATCGAAAAAGCCTTCAAGGCGCGGCGGCCCTCACTGGCACGTTATCTGGCCCGGCAGTTCGAGGATGCGCAGCAGAAGCAGCTGGTTGATCGCTGGGTGCAGGCCCACCGTGAACCGGAAAAGAGCCTGGCAACCCTGCCGAAACTCGGCGACAGCCCACGCGTCCGCAAGATGATTCTGCATGCACTGGATCGCCTGGCGCGGCGCGACAGTGAATCGGCGCTGAAGCACTGGTCTGCCCTGCGCGGTCGCTTTGCCTTCAGCACGGGTGAACAGGGCCGCATCGACCGCCGAATCGCACTGTCCGCCGCGCTCCAGCACAAGCCGATGGCCAAAAAGCTTTTGCGCGCGCTCCCGGATGATCTGAAGACGGATACCGTCCATCTGTGGCTGGCCCGCATCAACCTGCGTGACGAGGACTGGATCGGCCTGATCCGCAGCATCCGTTCGATGCCGCAACGACTGGCCGACGAGGCGGAATGGGTGTACTGGCTGGCGCGCGCCTATGACGAGGCCGGCAAGGAAAGCAAGGCGGAAGAGCTGTTCACGCGTTTGTCGCAACGCGGCAGTTACTACGGGTTTCTGGCCGCGGACCGGGTGGGTCGCGATTACGCCATCCGCCAGCAGTCGGTCACCGGCGATGCCACTGTCGACGAGCAGCGGTTGCTGGACGGACATCCCGGGCTGTTGCGTGCCCGAGAGTTGTTTTTCGTTGGCCGTCGTGACGATGCCCGGCGCGAATGGTTTCAGGGCTTGCGCAAGCTGAACCAGCAGCAGATCCGTCAGGCGGCAAGCATCGCGGCGCGCTGGAAGTGGTACGACAACGCGATCAAGACGGTGGCCAAAACCCCGCACCGCACGGATTACAACCTGCGTTTCCCGATGCCGTTCCGGGAGCAGGTGCTGGCCAATGCCCGGAATCAGGATCTGGATCTGTCCGTCGTCTATGGGCTGATGCGCAGGGAAAGCCTGTTCGACCCTCTGGCCCGATCACGGGTCGGTGCACTGGGGCTGATGCAGCTGATGCCAGCCACCGCGCGCCGCGTGGCGAAGCAGTTGGGCTGGAAGAAACCCGGCGCCGATGACATTCTGGCCGTGGACAACAACATCCGTCTCGGCACTTCCTATTTCCGCAGCGTGCTCGATCGCTTCGATGCCAATATTCCCTTGGCCGCCGCCGCCTACAATGCGGGACCGAGGAATGTGCAAAAGTGGCTGCCCGAGGATGAACCCCTGGCCGCCGATCTGTGGGTCGAAACCGTTCCCTTCAAGGAGACGCGCAACTACATCCAGGCCGTGCTGGCCTATGCCAGCATTTTCGACAAGCACCTGGGACGCGATGTACGCATCTCCAGCCGCATGGATGCTGTTCGCCCGGACTATGGCGAATCCACACTGCGCTGATTCACCGTTCCACCATCAGGTACCTCCATGAGCCGTTCCCCCCGAACACCGATACGCATCCTGTTTGTCTGCATGGGCAACATCTGCCGTTCCCCGACCGCCGAAGGCGTGTTCCGCCGCAAGATCGAAGAGGCCGGTCTTGCCGACCGGGTCGAGATCGATTCGGCCGGAACCCACGCCTATCATGTCGGCGAGCCGCCGGATCCGCGTGCCCGCGAGGCCGCTTCCCGGCGTGGTATCGACCTTTCCGGGTTGCGTGCCCGTCAGGCGCAGGCCGACGATTTCGCGCGTTTCGACTATGTGCTGGCGATGGACCGTGACAACTACCACGGGCTGATGCGGCTGGCAGAACGCAACCGCGGAGCCGCGCGGCTGCACCTGTTTCTGGAATTCGCCCGGGGGATCGGTGAACAGGAGGTGCCGGATCCCTACTACGGCGGCGATCAGGGCTTCGAGCAGGTGCTGGACATGATCGAGGAGGCCTCGGACGGGCTGATAGAACACCTGCGCAAAGAGCACGGGCTGTAGCGGACGGCAGACCCGTTCAGGGGATCTTGCTGACGATGTGCGGGCCCAGCAATCGGGCAACCGGCACCGGCAGCCGCTTCCAGGCCGCCACCATCAGGCGGAATTTCGGATTGTTGGGGTTCAGTTCCGGCAGCGCCTGGCCTTCCGGCAGCCAGTAGTGCCAGTAGAGCGGTTGAGGGCGGGCGCCCCATTGCTTCTTGAAACGCAGGGTGTTGCTGTCACGGCTGGAACGGCCAAAGTCGAAGACGGCATAACCGCGCTCGATGGCCGATTCCAGCACCGTCCAGTAGAGCAGCATGTTGGCGTCATAACGGTTGGCGCTGCGCAGGGTGGACGCCCAGGGAATCTCCAGCGTGTTGCGCCAACCCAGCAGGAAGCCCCCGGAAACCGGCTTTCCCTCCCGATAGACCAGCACCAGGTAGCTCGATGGGCACTCGGCCAGCATGTTGCGGAACAGCTCGATACCGTACACCGGCGTGCCGAGATCACGCATGTTGTGGCTGAACACGCGGTAGAAATCCGCCAGCAGCTCCTCACGCCCGATGGCGGTGCTCAGCCCGTAGCCGCGCGCCTTCTTGACCTGGGCGCGCACCTTGCTGCCGATATCCGACCACAGTTGCTCTGCTGTTGCGGGCAGTGTTCGCAGCATGGCCACCTTTTCGCTGCGCGAGGGCAGATCGAGGTCATCATGACAATGGCGCAGTTCAATGTGCTCGACGCCCAGTACTTCGGCGCGGCCGGCGGCTGCGCGCAGCAGGACCTCTCGCGCGGCATGGCTGTCGGCCAGCAGTCCGCCGTAGTTGAAGAAGGGGACGGATACCAGAAAGTGTCCGAACAGGCGGCTCTTCATCTCGATCAGTGGCAGCACTCCGTGAATGCGGCCCTCACGGTCGCGCGCGGCCAGGTAGTGGGCGCGGTGGCCGAAACTGTGTTCGATGACGCGGCGGATGCTGCTGTGGTGGTAGTGGGTCGCACGCGGGTGCTGCTCGACCCAGTGGTCCCATTCGTCAGCAGGGATGTCCTGTTCCACCTGCAGTGATTCGGCACGGCCGGAGACCGGTTCAAGCGTCGTGAACTGCGGGGGCATGGCGTTGGGTTTCCGGATGCTGGACGGGGGATCCCCGGCGGGTCGTTTCATTTCGGCCAGTTGCTGTTCCAGATCGCGGATCTGCTGGCTGATGGCCTGCACACGCCGTACTGCCTCGTCGATCGGCTGCCCGGCTTTCCGGGCTTCGCCCACCGTGCGGGAAGCGATGCCCTTCTCGGTTTTCAGGGCCTTCAATCGTTTCTTGATGCTGCTGGAATCCATGGCCGGTCTCGTTCAATCAGCGCGCAGTCTGCCCCGTAATTCGGGCGCAATCTGCGAGCTGTTTCCAACTATCGACAAACCACCGGGGTGATTGTGCCGCGATCGGTAGCCGCCTATCATGCCCCTTTTTTCCGGATCAGTTCCATGCTCGATCTCCGCCAAAGCCTGCTACGCGCACACCGCATCGCGATGACCCTGTTCCGCGTGATGATACCGGTGATTCTGGCGATCCGCCTGTTGGAAGAGCTGGGCGCGGTCCGCTGGCTGTCCCAGGCGTTGGAACCGCTGATGGACCTGCTTGGGCTGCCGGGCGCGTCGGGGCTGGTGTGGGCCAGTACATTACTGATCAACCTGTATGGGGGACTGGTGGTGCTGGCCGCACTCTGGCCCGAGCTTTCCCTCAGTGTCGCCCAGGTCTCGGTATTGTCGTCCATCATGCTGATTGCCCATGCTCTGCCGGTGGAGGCACGCATCGCCCAGCGCGCCGGGGTTCGTATCGGTTTTACACTGCTGCTGCGTATGGGTCTCGCCTTTGTCTATGGGCTGTTGCTGCACCATGTGTACCGATGGGGCGGGTGGCTGCAGCAACCGGCAGAGCTGCTGTGGCAGGCGCCTCAGACAGAGACAGGCTGGTTGCCCTGGCTGAAGGATCAACTGATCGGCCTGATCATGATCTATGTCATCATTCAGCTGCTGATCCTGTTGCTCGAGCTTTTGCAGCGCATCGGCATCATTGACGCCATCAACCGCAGCCTGCGCCCGTTGCTGCACTTGCTGGGCATCGGTCGGGAGGCGGAAACCCTGACCCTGGTGGGTCTGACTCTGGGGCTGTCTTACGGAGGCGGTTTGCTGATCGAGGAGGCGGAGGCGGGCCATGTGGCGTCGAAGGATGTGCTCTATGCGCTGTCGTTGCTGGGCCTCTCGCACAGCCTCATCGAGGATACCTTGCTGATGTTGCTCACGGGCGCCGACTGGCTGGCATTGCTGCCCGGACGGGTGCTGTTTACCCTGGTGGTGATCTTTCTGCTGGTGCGGCTGACCCGGAACTGGCCGCAGCGGCGCTTGCGCCTGCTGGTGACTCCTGTGGCGACATGACCGGCCGGCGGCGGATGAGCAGCATGCCGGACAGGACCACCAGCCCTGCGCCAAGCCAGGCCCAGCCGTCCATCCATTCGTCCCAGAGCCACCAGCCCACCAGTGAGGCATAGAGGATCGAGCTGTAACTGTAGTGGCTGATCTGCGAGGCCGGAGCGTGGCTGTAGGCGCGGGTCATCAGCAATTGGCCGGCCGATGCCAGCAGGCCCACGCCCAGCAGGTGCAGCCATTCGATGCCCTGAGGCGTTTTCCAGGCAATCAGTGCGGGGACTGCCGACACGCACAGACCGGTCAGCGCAAAATAGAAGACGATGACCATCGGGCTTTCAGTGCCGGTGAGTTTCCTGACCGTGGTCTTGGCCAGCGCGGCGAAGAAGCCGCCCGCAAGGGCGATCAGCGCCACCTTTTCGTCGTCGGCCAGCTGTCCGGGGTCGGGCTTCAGGATCAGCCACACGCCGGCAAAGCCGAGCAGCACCACCAGCAGGATCATCGAATTCAGCCGTTCCTTGAGCCACCACCAGGCGATCAGCGGGATGAACAGGGGGGCCGACATCTTGAGGATCATTGCGTTGGCCAGCGGCAGGTGGGCGATGGCATAGAAAAAACAGTACATGGCGCTGATGCCGGCCAGACCCCGAAACAGGTGCAGGCCGGGGCGTCGTGTGTGCAGCGCATGGCGGCCGTGTTGCCACAGCAGGGGCAGGACGATCTGCAGGCCGATCAGGTTGCGGAAGAACACCACCATTTCATTGGGCATGCTGTCGGCGACGGCACGGATCTGGGTACCCATCAGCACAAACATCAGCTCGGACAGCAGCATGAACAGCGCGCCACGGCGCAGATCGATGGCGGCGGGCATGGCGTCAGCCGGTGATGCGGTCGAGAATGCGCTGTGCTTCCCCGACGATGCGCCGCCGCAGGAACACCAACTTCAGGCGCGATCCGCCGCGCTGACGCCACAGTACCGCGCCGCGCACCCCGGCCAGCAGCAGGGCGCGGATGCGGCTGGTATTGTCGCCGCGTGAGAGCACCGTCTGATCGCCCTGCACGATGACCCGGGGCTGAAAGTGGCTGAGGGTGTCCTGGTAGAGGCCGTCGATGCGGTGCAACCGCGCCACCGGCGACAGACCGAACTGCTCGCTCTGTTGCTGGATCTGGCGCAGCCCCTGCTGCACCTGAGTGCTGATGGCCGCGTCGCGGATCAGCTTGCGCTCCAGCTTGATCATCGACATCACATAGTAGATGACCTGGCGGTCGGGCATGCGGACCTGACCGCCGAGGTAATTGACCAACGCGCGCAGACCGGGGAGCAGTCCTTCGCCCTGGCCGTAAATCTCTTCCAGGCTGCCTGCTTCGAGTGTGAACAGGCTGTCGATGCTGCAGTCGAAGGCTGCGTTGTTGACAGGCTTGCCGTGAGCGATGCGGTCGATCATCTCGGCCGACTGGAACAGGCTGGCCAGCGCCAGGGTCTGCCCGTGCAGATCGTTCATGGCATGGCCTCCGTGTTGCGGTTCCAGGTGGTTTCTATGGTGCCCCCGCCAAGGCAGACTTCATCACGGTAGAAGACCAGTGCCTGTCCCGGTGTGACCGCGCGCTGCGGCTGCTCGAATGCGACCACCGCCCGTTCGCCATCAAGAGAGAGGATGCGGCAGGGCTGGTCGGCCTGGCGGTAGCGAACCTTTGCGGTGAGCGGCATTGGCAAGTCAATGTCGACCGGATTGATCCAGTGCAGGTCGGTGATGCGGCAGTGGTCGCTGAACAGGGCCGGGTGGTCGTGACCCTGGGCCACTCGGAGTATGTTGTTGTCGATGTCCTTGCCGACCACGAACCAGGGCGCTTCGGCCGCCTGCTTCAGCCCGCCGATTCCCAGCCCCTGGCGCTGGCCCAGCGTATAGTACATCAGCCCAGTGTGTTCACCGATGGTCGTGCCCTCGAGGGTCTGGATCGGCCCCGGTTGCGCCGGCAGGAAACGCTGCAGAAAATCGCGGAACTTGCGCTCGCCGATGAAACAGATACCGGTGGAATCCTTTTTGTCGAAGACCGGCAGTCCGGCGGTTTCGGCCAGTGTGCGCACCTCGGGCTTTTCCAGGTGGCCGACCGGGAACAGCGTGCGCCCGACCTGCTGGCCGGTGATCGCGTACAGGAAATAGGACTGATCCTTGTTGCGGTCGCGGCCGCGCAGCAGTTCTGCCCGGCCGCTGTCGAGCATGCGTTTTTGTACATAGTGCCCGGTGGCGATGAAGTCGGCATCGAGGCGTTCCCGCGCATGGTCGAGAAAGGCCTTGAACTTGATTTCGCGGTTGCACAGCACATCCGGGTTGGGGGTGCGGCCGGCACGGTATTCGGCAAGGAAATGGGCAAACACGCGGTCCCAGTACTCGGCGGAGAAATTGATCGAATGCAGCGGGATGTCCAGCCGTTCGCAGACCGCCTCGGCATCGGCCAGATCCTCGGCCGCCGAGCAGTAGTCCTCGCGGTCGTCCTCTTCCCAGTTCTTCATGAACAGAGCCTCGACACGGTAGCCCTGCTGCTTCAGCAACAGGGCGGAAACGGCCGAATCCACGCCGCCGGACAGTCCGACAATGACTTTCTCTCCACTCATTGGGCGGCCAGTTCGCGCGGTGGCAGCAGATCGCCCAACGGGGGGTTCAGCGCCTCGGAGAATTTCCGGTCTCGCCGCCAGTCGGCGAGCTTCTGGATATAGGGCGGTTCACCGTTGTCACGGTACCAGCTGTCCACGGCGTAGAGTTCGCCACTTGCGGTATCGCGCACGGTGGCGGTCCAGTGGCTGATGAACCAGACGATGCGCCGCTGCTTGAGATCGACCCGGTGGAAGCGCAGCAGATGGCGTTCCTCCAGGGCGTACAGGTACTGTAGGGTATTGGTGGATTCGTCGATGCAATCCTGCTGCCGGGGCAGATCCACGCCGCTATAGTTGCCGCCGCGGTCGGCATCGGTACCGGCGAGTGCGCCGGCAAAGCGTTCCATCAGCGCGATGGCGGCGCGGATGCGCTGGCGTTCTTCGGCGGCATCGGCGGCGGGTGGCGCAAACAGCGCCTCGATGCGGCGCCAGTGTTGCCCGCTGAAGTCGAGGCCCAGCCGGCTCTTGCAGCCGAAGTCGAAACAATGGACAAATTCATGACCGCTCAGCCCGTCTGGCGCAGTGGCAGCCGGTTCGGCAGCCGCGGTCAGGGGCAGGGCGATCAGCAGCGTCAACAGCAGTGGCTTCACTCAGAGAAATTCGGGGCTGAAAAGCTCAAGAGGGTAGGTGGGTTTGCGCAGCGAGTCCAGTACGCACTGCAACACCATCGGACCGCGGTGGTGGTCGCGACTGGCCTCGATTTCCTGCAGGCTCATCCATACCGGGGCGATGATGCCCTGGTCCAGCGGCAGGTCCCGTTGCTCGGCTACCTCGCCGGTAAAAGCAATGCGGATATGGGTTTCGTCCACGCCTTCGTCGGGAATGAAACGGTAGATGCCGAGCAGGCCTTTGGGAGTGAAGGGGTAGGCGGTTTCCTCCAGGGTTTCCCGGATCACCGCCTGCTCGAAGCTTTCCCCGGGTTCCAGGTGTCCGGCAGGCTGGTTGAGCACCTCGCGGCCATTGACCCGCTCGCGCACCAGCAGGAATCGCTCACCGCGGCGCACCAGCGCGGCGACGGTGACATGGGGCTTCCAGATGCCTTCAGCCATCGCGGTGGCGGTACCAGTGGGCCAGACCCTGGGCATTCAGCTTCAGGTCCATCCTCAGCCAGTCGAGAGCAGCCCTGTCGAAGCCGCAGGCCTCGGCCAGTGCCTGTCCCAGGGCTTCAGCCAGATCGTCGATGCGGTCGTCTTCAACGGGCGCACAGTCCTCGGTGATGGCGACGAAGCGATCGATCCATGCCAGGTAGTCGTCCACATGATCGGCCGGCGCATCCAGCGGGCCGTAGTGGGTGAGGTACAGGCGCTGTGGATCGAGGGCCATCAGGCGGGCCACCGAGGCGTTCAGTGCCTGAGGATCGAAATGCACCGGGGTGGTGGTCGGGATCACCACCCGTCGGCCAGCGCGGTCACGGATCTGCGGGTAGGAGAGCCCGAAGGTGTCGCCGGTGAAGATGCCGCGGCTGTGCGCATCCACCAGGCAGTAATGGTGGTAGGCATGTCCGGGTGTGTCCAGCGTCTGCAGCGGGCGGCCGTTGAGGTCGAAGACTTGTCCATCATCGGCGGCGATCACCCGAGTTTCGGGAACCGGGGGGATCTCGCCGTAGAGGCGGTCAAAGGCTTCGTCGCCATACACCGCCCGGGTGCCGGCAATGAGCTTCGACGGATCGATCAGGTGCCGCGCGCCGCGTGGATGGACCACCAGCTGCGCATTGGGGAAAGCCTGCATCATCGTGCCGGCTCCACCGGCATGATCGAGATGGACATGGGTCGGCATCACGTAGCGGACCTGTTCAGGCGTCATGTCCAGTGCCACCAGCAGGGCCAATGCCTGCTGCAGGCTGGAGGAAACACCGGTCTCGACGAAGGCCACTGCGTCGCCTTCGACCACGGCGTAGAAGGCCGCAACGCCGGGATGGCCGTAGTGGGCATCGAGCAGGTAGACGCCCTGGCCGAGATCCTCGAAGGCGCGGCCCATATCAGTCGCGGGTCTGATCGGCCATGAACAGCCAGGTATCGACCACGGTATCCGGGTTCAGCGATACGCTGTCGATGCCCTGTTCGAGCAGCCAGCGCGCCAGATCGGGGTGATCGGACGGGCCCTGGCCGCAGATGCCGACATACTTGCCGGCTTGCTTGCAGGCGCGGATGGCCTGCTCGATCAGTTTCATCACGGCCGGGTTGCGTTCATCGAAGGCGCTGGCCACCAGCCCGGAGTCACGGTCCAGACCCAGGGTCAGCTGGGTCAGGTCGTTGGAGCCGATGGAGAAGCCATCGAAATGTTCGAGAAAATCGTCGGCCAGCAGCACATTGGAGGGCAGTTCGCACATCATGATGACCTTGAGGCCGTTCTTGCCGCGTTCCAGGCCGTTCTCCTTCAACAGCGCAAGAACCTGTTCCGCCTCGTCCAGGGTGCGCACGAAGGGGATCATCACCTCTACATTCTCCAGCCCCATTTCCTCGCGTACCCGCCTGATGGCCCGGCATTCGAGGGCGAAACAGTCGCGGAACTCCTCGGAGATGTAGCGCGCCGCGCCGCGGAATCCGAGCATCGGGTTTTCCTCTTCCGGCTCGAACAGCTCGCCGCCGAGCAGGTGGGCGTATTCGTTGGATTTGAAGTCCGACATGCGCACGATGACCCGTTCCGGCGCAAAGGCGGCGCCCAGCGTGGCAATGCCCTCGGCGAGCCGATCCACATAGTAGTCCACCGGCCCGGGATAGGCGCTGATTCGGGTCTTGATCTGGTGCTGAAGGTCGAGATCCATCCGGTCGAAACGCAGCAGTGCTTGGGGATGGATGCCGATCATCTTGTTGATGATGAATTCCAGCCGCGCCAGGCCGATGCCGCGGTTGGGCAGCCGGGTGAAGCTGAAGGCGCGTTCGGGATTGCCGACATTCATCATCACCTTGACCGGAATCTCCGGCATGTTGGACAGCTCGTGCTTTTGATGCTCGAAGGGGATCAGGCCATCATACACATAGCCGGTATCGCCTTCGGCGCAGGACACGGTCACTTCGTGGCCGTGGGGAATCGCGTCGGTGGCGCTGCCGGTACCGACCAGCGCCGGAATGCCCAGTTCGCGGGCGATGATGGCGGCATGGCAGGTGCGACCGCCGCGGTTGGTCACGATCGCCGAGGCCTTTTTCATGATCGGTTCCCAGTCCGGGTCGGTCATGTCGGTGACCAGCACATCGCCGTCGTGGATGCGGTCCATCTGTGACAGGTCCTCGATCACCTTGGCCTTGCCCTGGCCGATGCGGTTGCCCACCGCGCGGCCGGAAACGATATAGCGCTTCGGCTTTTCCTTGAGCACATAGCGCTCGATCACATTGCCTTCGCGCGAAACCACGGTTTCGGGTCGTGCCTGCACGATGTACAGTTGCTGATCCAGTCCGTCCTTGGCCCATTCGATGTCCATCGGACGCCGGTAGTGCTGCTCGATGATCACCGCCATCCGCGCCAGTTCGGTGATGTCCTCGTCACTGATGCAGAAACGGGCGCGGTCGGCAGGGTCCACATCCACCGTCTGGATGGCGTGCTCCGGGTGTTCTTCCTGCGCGTAGACCATCTTGATGGCCTTGCTGCCCAGGCTTTTCTGCAGTATCGCGCGCTTGCCGGCCTGCAGCGCCGGCTTGTAGACATAGAATTCGTCGGGATTGACCGCGCCCTGGACCACGGTCTCGCCCAGTCCGTAGCTGCCGGTGATGAATACCACCTTGTCGAAGCCGGATTCGGTATCCACGGTGAACATGACGCCACTGGAGGCCAGGTCGGAACGCACCATGCGCTGGATGCCCGCCGACAGCGCCACTTCGGAATGGTCGAAGCCCTGGTGAACGCGGTAGGAGATGGCGCGATCGTTGAACAGCGATGCAAACACCAGCCGCACCGCCTTGAGCACCGCGGCGATGCCGTGCACATTGAGGTAGGTTTCCTGTTGACCGGCGAAGGAAGCGTCGGGCAGGTCCTCGGCGGTGGCCGAGGAGCGTACCGCCACGGTGGCATCGATGCCGTCCACCGCCATGGCCGCATAGGCCTCGCGTATGCCCCGTTCCAGATCCTCCGGCAAGGGTGCGTCGAGGATCCACTGGCGGATTTCCTTGCCCGCCGCAGCCAGAGCGTTGACATCCTCGACATCCAACTCGGAGAGCCTGCGGTTGATGCGCTCGGTCAGTCCGGCCTGGTCGAGAAACTCACGGAAGGCATCCGCGGTGGTGGCAAAGCCGCCAGGCACCTTGACGCCCAGAGCCGTGAGGTTGGCGATCATCTCGCCGAGCGAGGCATTCTTGCCGCCGACGACGGGCAC
>JALSKD010000030.1 GCA_026989015.1 Gammaproteobacteria bacterium | reverse complement strand
CCCACCGACCCGATGCAGGCCAAGGTGATGATGGTATTGCCGTTGGTCTTCAGCGTCTTCTTCGCCTTCTTCCCGGCGGGACTGGTGCTCTACTGGGTGGTCAACAATGTGCTGTCCATTGCCCAGCAGTGGATCATCACCCGGCGCATCGAATCCGGCGAGGAGAAATAAGCCCGCCCGCCCATGGCTGACGCCGACACCATCGCCGCCATTGCCACGCCGCCGGGCGTGGGCGGCATCGGCGTCATCCGCATCTCCGGGCCGCGGGCGCTGGCGGTGTCCGAATCCCTCACCGACAGCCGCCTCCAAATCGGGCGCATCCAGCTGCGCGATTTTCTCGATGCCGACCGTTCCGCCATCGATCAGGGCTTGGTGCTCTGCTTCCGCGGCCCGCGCTCCTTCACCGGCGAGGATGTGGTCGAGTTGCAGGGGCACGGCGGGCCGGTACTGCAGGAAATGCTGCTGGCCAGGCTGCTGGATCTGGGCTGCCGCCTGGCGCGGCCCGGTGAATTCTCCGAACGCGCCTTCCTCAACGGCAAGCTGGACCTGACCCAGGCCGAAGCCATTGCCGACCTGATCGAATCCGGCAGCCAGGCGGCGGCGCGGGCGGCGATGAAATCGTTGCAGGGCGCGTTTTCCCGTCGCATCCACGACCTGGTGGATGCGGTCATCGATTTGCGTGCTTTTGTCGAGGCGGCGCTGGATTTCGCCGAGGAGGAGATCGACTTTCTCGGCGAATCCGACATCCTTCAGCGTCTGCAGTCACTGATCGGTGATACCGAAACCATACTGGATGAAGCCGAGCGTGGTCGCCTGCTCAACGAAGGCCTGACCGTCGCCATTGCCGGGCGTCCCAATGCCGGCAAGTCCAGCCTGCTCAATCGTCTGGCCGGTTATGATGCCGCGATCGTTACCGACATCGCCGGCACCACGCGCGATGTGATCCGCGAGCACATCGCGCTCAAGGGCATCCCCTTGCACATCATCGACACCGCCGGCCTGCGCGATTCCGATGACCCGGTGGAACAGGAAGGCATCCGCCGCGCCTGGCGCGAGATCGAACAGGCCGATGCGGTGCTGATGCTGATCGATGCACGCAGCGGGGAAACCGACGAAGACCGGGCGATCCTCGAACGGCTGGCAGACTGTGCGGTGACCCGCGTCTACACCAAGGCGGATCTGTTGTCCCCCGGGCAGACCCCGCCGCAGGATGGGCTGCTGATCTCCAGCCACAGCGGGCAGGGGATGGACGCCCTGATCGACCGCATCGTCGGCCACGCCGGAGAAGGCGGTACCGAAGCCTCCACCTTTCTCGCCCGCCAGCGGCATGTGGATGCCCTGCAGCGGGCGCGGGAAGCGCTGCTGCAGGCCCGCCGTGTGTTCGCCGAAACGGCCAGCGGCGAGCTGATGGCCGAGGACCTGCGTCAGGCCCAGCAGGCCTTGTCCGAAATCACCGGGGAATTCACTACCGAAGACCTGCTCGGGCGCATCTTCGGCAGCTTCTGCATCGGCAAATAGCCGCTACTGCATGCCCGACAAGGGTGCCCGGCGCGCCAGCAGGATGCGGCGAAATGCCTCCGCCGGCTTGCGCAACACCTGCTGCCCCTCGGCGGGATTCAGCGCCTCCTCCAGCCGTGACAGCCAGAACCGCAATGCGGTGGCGCGCAGCATCATCGGCAGGGCGAGGTGCTCCTGCTGGGTCAATGGCCGCCGTTCGGCATAGGCGGCGATCAGATCGCGCATCGCCAGCCGGTCCAGCCGGCCGTCTTCAAGGCTGCAAAAGGCGTTGATGGCCACCGCCACATCGAACAGCAGCACTTCCCGCCCGGCGAATTCGAAATCGATCAGCGCGCGAATGGAACCGCCCACCACCCGCAGATTGTCGGCAAACACATCCCCATGAACGATGCCCGAAGGCAGGGTCAACGAGCGGTGACGCGCAAGGAAATCCAGTTCGTCGTCCAGCAGCTGGCGGTCTTCGTCGGCCAGTCGAGGCCGCAGAGCTTCAGCGGTGCGCGCCATCCAGGCGGCGCCGCGCGGGTTGTCGCGGTCGATGGAAATGCCCTGTTCATCACCGCAGCGGTGCAGCCGGGCCAGCAGATCGCCTACCGAGGCGGCGGTGGGCAGGCTGAGGCCGTCGTCTTCCACAAAAGCGAACAGGGCCGCCGGGCCGCCGTCCAGATCGGAATGCAGTGCACCGGAGGATGAGGGAATGATGCCCGGGCAGGGAAAGCCGTGGCTGTGCAGAGCAGATTGCAGACCGAGAAAGTCCTGCACCGCTTCAGGGGCGAGTCCTTCATAGAGGGTCAGTACGAAGTGCTGGCCGTCGATGGTCAGCCGCAGGTTGCTGTGGCTGACCCCGTCGGTCAGTGCGTCCGCCCGATCCGGCAGCGGCAGGCCGCGGTCGCGGAGGAACCGTTCGAGCGCATCGCGTTGCGGAATGCGGTAGACCGACACCGACTACAGACGCAGCATGCGCTCCTTCTCCTCCTCGGAAGGCTCGAAGGATCGGCTGCGGTAGAAATCGAAGATCGCGTCCACCACCTGTTTCGGCTCGTCGATCACCTGAATCAGGTCGAGATCGCCCGGACTGATGGTGCCGTTGGCCTCCAGCGAGGCGCGGAACCAGTCCAGCAGGCCGTTCCAGAAGGCCGATTCCACCAGGATGATCGGGATGCGGCGTGACTTGCCGGTCTGGATCAGAGTGAGGATCTCGGCCAACTCATCCAGCGTGCCAAAGCCGCCAGGCAACACCACATAGGCGGTGGCGTACTTGACGAACATGACCTTGCGTGTGAAGAAATGGCGGAAGGTCAGGGAAATGTCCTGATGCGGATTTGGATCCTGTTCGTGGGGCAGCTCGATGTTGAGACCGATACTCAGCGACTTGCCGGCATGAGCGCCCTTGTTGGCGGCTTCCATGATGCCGGGACCGCCGCCGCTGACCACCGAAAAACCGGCATCGGACAGCCGCCGCGCGATGGCTTCGGCCTTGCCGTACCAGGGGTGGTCCGGCGGCGTGCGCGCCGAGCCGAAGATGCTCACCGAAGGCCTGATCTCCGACAGCCGCTCGAAGCCCTCGACGAATTCGGCCATGATCTGGAAGATCTTCCAGGATTCGCGATTGAGCAGATCATCCTTGCTGCGGCCCATCGCGGGCACGCGCGTTTCTGTGTTTTTACGGGTCATTGGGGTATTCTGATGCGCCTTGCCAAAGGGCGCATTGTAGCCCAAACCCCGGAGCCGGAAACCCCAAAGCCCCATGAGCACAGAAAAACCGAAGAAACTGGTCCTCGTCGACGGCAGTTCCTACCTGTTTCGCGCCTTCCACGCGCTGCCGCCCCTGTCCAGTAACGGTCACCAGACCGGCGCCATGTACGGCGTCATCAACATGATCCGCAAGCTCATCAACGACGAGCACCCGGACCGCATCGCCGTGGTCTTCGATGCCAAGGGCCCCACCTTCCGCAACGAACTCTACGAAGACTACAAGGCCAACCGCCCGCCGATGCCCGAGGAACTGGCCGAGCAGATCGAACCGTTGCATGAGATCATCCGCGCCCAGGGCCTGCCGCTGATCATCGTCGACGGCGTCGAAGCCGACGATGTGATCGGCACCCTCGCCCGCCAGGCCCGCGAACAGGGCTATGAAGTGCTCATCTCCACCGGCGACAAGGACATGGCCCAGCTTGTGCAGCCGGGCGTGACCCTGATCGACACCATGAACGACCGCATCATGGACGAAGCCATGGTGCGCGAGAAGTTCGGCGTCGAGCCGGATCAGATCATCGACTACCTGGCGCTGATGGGCGATGCCTCCGACAACATTCCCGGCGTGCCCAAGGTGGGGCCCAAGACCGCGGCCAAATGGCTCAAGCAGTACGGCTCGCTGGATGCCATCATGGAGCATGCCGATGAATTCAAGGGCAAGATCGGTGAACACCTGCGCGCCTCGCTGGACTTTCTGCCGCTGTCGCGCGAGCTGGCGACCATCAAGCGCGATCTCGACCTGGACATCGACATCGATGACCTCAAGCCCGGCGAAGCCGACAGCGAACGGTTGCGGGAGCTGTTTCGCCGCTACAACTTCCGTCGCTGGCTCGAAGAACTGGAAGAAGGCGGCAACCAGGGCGCCGCCGCTCGGCAGGACGATGACCGGGAGTACGAAACCGTCCTCGACGAGGCCGCTTTGGAGCGCTGGATCGAACGACTGAAACAGGCGGAAGCCTTTGCCGTGGACACGGAAACCACCAGCCTCGACTACATGGACGCCGAACTGGTGGGCATCTCGCTCAGCGTGGAACCGGGCAAGGCCGCCTACATTCCACTGGCACACCGCTATCCCGGCGCGCCGGAACAGCTTGATCGCGACCGCGTGGTGCAACGGCTGAAGCCCCTGCTGACCGACGCGGCCATCGGCAAGATCGGGCAAAACATCAAGTACGACGAGCATGTTTTCCACCGCTGCGGCGTGGAGATTCAGCCCATGGCCCACGACACCATGCTGCAATCCTATGTGCTGGATTCCACCGCCACCCGCCACAACATGGACGACCTCGCCCGCTACTACCTGGGGCTGGAAACCACCCACTACGAGGATGTGGCCGGCAAGGGCGCCAGGCAGATCGGGTTCGACCAGGTCGCGCTGGAACAGGCCGCCCCCTATGCCTGCGAGGATGCCGACATCACCCTGCGCCTGCACCGCGAACTGCTGCCCAGGCTGGAGCAGGAGCCGAAACTGCTGTCGGTCTACCGCGACATCGAAATGCCGCTGGTGCCGGTACTGCTGCGCATGGAACAACGTGGCGTCATCATCGATCGTGGCCTGCTCGAACAACAGGGCATCGAACTGGAACAGCAGATGAAAAACATCGAGGCGAAGATCCACGAACTGGCCGGAGAACCCTTCAATCTCGGTTCGCCCAAGCAGATTCAGGCCATCCTGTTCGACAAGCTGCAACTGCCCGTCATCCGCAAGACGCCCAAGGGCCAGCCCTCCACCGCGGAAGATGTGCTCGAAGAACTGACCCAGGACTATGAAATACCG
>JALSKD010000029.1 GCA_026989015.1 Gammaproteobacteria bacterium | reverse complement strand
GGCTCTCGCGTTCACAGACATCGAAGCCGTGGAACAGCGCTTCGGTATCGGCCAGCTCGAAGTTGTAGCGGGACTGCTCGACCTCGTTCTGATGAAACACATCGCCATAGGTCACCTCGCCCTGGGGTCCCCGGGCCCACACCAGGTCGTAGATGCTTTCAACGCCCTGGATGTACATCGCCAGCCGTTCCAGCCCGTAGGTGATCTCGCCCGGTACCGGCCGGCATTCCAGCCCGCCGACCTGCTGGAAATAGGTGAACTGGGTGACTTCCATGCCGTTGAGCCAAACCTCCCAGCCCAGTCCCCAGGCGCCCAGAGTCGGCGACTCCCAGTTGTCCTCGACGAAACGTATGTCGTGCACCAGCGGGTCGAAACCGAGCCGGCGCAACGAATCCAGGTACAGTTCCTGAATGTTGTCCGGACTCGGCTTGAGCAGCACCTGGAACTGGTAATAATGCTGCAGGCGGTTCGGGTTCTCGCCATAGCGGCCATCGGTGGGGCGGCGGCTGGGCTGCACATAGGCGCTGTTCCAGGGCTCCGGCCCGATGGAACGCAGGAAGGTGGCCGGATGGAAGGTACCGGCGCCCACTTCCATGTCCAGCGGCTGCATCACCACGCAGCCCTGCTCGGCCCAGAAGCCCTGCAGGGACTGAATCAGCCCCTGAAAGGTGCTAACATCGCTGCTTGTCGTTTCACTCATGTAAAGGCTGGGAATCCACGCGAAAAAAGATCGCGAGAGTATAGCGAAACCCGCCTTCCGACTCATTGTTTTTATGGCCCGCCGCCGATGAACCCAAGCCCCGAGACCGCGCGTCTCCACTATGTACACGACCCCATGTGCAGCTGGTGCTGGGGCTTCCGGCCGGTCTGGGACACGGTCGAACACAACCTGCCCGACGGCGTCCGCGTGATCCGCCGCGTCGGCGGCCTGGCGCCGGACAGCGACGCACCGATGCCCGAGGAGATGCGCCAGGGGCTGCAACAGACCTGGCGACGCATCCAGCAGCGCATACCGGGCACCGAGTTCAATTTCGATTTCTGGACCCGGAACACGCCCCGACGCTCTACCTGGCCCGCCTGCCGCGCCGTCATCGCCGCTCGCAAGCTGGGAGGTGACGCGGCCGATCGGGCGATGACCCTCGGCATCCAGCAGGCCTACTACCTGCAGGCGCGCAACCCTTCCGACCGCGACGTGCTGGCCGACATCGCCGAAGCCACCGGCCTCGACCGGATGGCCTTCGAGTCACTTATGGACGGCCCCGAGATCCATCGCCTGCTCGCCGACGAACTGGCCGAGGTGCGTGCGCTGGGCATCGACAGCTTTCCGTCGCTGCGCATCGAAAAAGACGGCCGGGCCGTCCATCTGCCCATCGACTACACCGACCCCGGCCATCTGCTGCACTCGATCGAGGCGTTCCTCGAACACCCTTACGGCCAGCATGTCGCCTCAGCCTGAACCGCAACGCCACGGCCGCGCCGGACACCTGTTGCGCCTGTGGCTCTACTGCTGGCTGCAGTTCGTCCGCCTCAGCCTGTTCCTGTCCAGCCCGGCCCGACTGCCCTGGAACCCGGCCCTGCTGGTGATGACCCTGGCCAGCTACCTGCTGGTCGGCCGATTGATCCTCGGTGGCCTGCGGCCGTTTGGCGACATCCTGATCCAGATCGGCATCGAGGTGGGATTGCTGGCGCTGATCAGCTTGGTCCTGCTGTGGATTCAGGGCCACCGCGAGCGCTTCATCCAGACCCTGCACGCGCTGATCGGCGTCAACCTGGTGATCAGCCTGGTCAGTTACCCGCTGATGGAGCTGCTTCCGGACCCAATGCACGACGAACAGCCGGACATGCTGGCGCTGCAACTGAGCCTGTTGCTGCTGGTCTGGAACCTGGCCGCCATCTCGCTGATCTTCCGCCGCGCCTTCGGCATCGGCACGCTGCTGGCAGGGTTTCTCGCCTTCAGCTATTTTCTGGTCTTCGAATGGTTGCTGATGAAGGTCTTCGCATGAACATCTACATCCTCGGCATCTGCGGTACCTTCATGGCCGGCCTGGCCGTGCTGGCCCGCGAGATGGGCCACCGGGTGACCGGTTCCGACGCCCAGGTCTATCCGCCGATGAGCGACCAGTTGGAGGCCGCCGGCATCCGCCTGCGCGAGGGCTACAGCGCCGCGAATCTGGATCCGGACGCCGACCTCTACATCATCGGCAACGCTCTGTCGCGGGGCAACGAGCAGGTGGAAATCATCCTCGAACGCGGCCTGAACTACTGCTCGGGCCCGCAGTGGCTGTCCGAGCACCTGCTGCGCGATCGCTGGGTGCTGGCCGTGTCCGGCACCCACGGCAAGACCACCACCTCCAGCCTGCTGGCCTGGATTCTCGAGGACGCCAGCCTCAATCCGGGCTTTCTGATCGGCGGCCTGACCCGCAATTTCGGTGTGTCCGCACGGCTCGGGGACGCGCCCTTCTTCGTGATCGAGGCGGACGAGTACGACACCGCCTTCTTCGACAAACGCAGCAAATTCGTCCACTACCGCCCGCGGACCCTGATCCTCAACAATCTTGAATTCGATCATGCAGACATCTTCCCCGATCTGGACGCGATCAAGCGGCAATTCCATCACCTGATGCGTATTCTTCCGCGCAACGGCCTGGCCATCGCCAATGCCGACGACGCCGATATCGAATCGGTGCTGGAAATGGGTTGCTGGTCGCCGGTGCAGTATTTCGGCGAACAGGCCAAAGCCGACCTGCGGCTGCTCGACGATCAGCGGATCCATGACCGCCTTGGCGACCGGGAGTTGCGCATGCGATTGCCCCTGAGCGGTCAGTTCAACCGCATGAACGCCGCTGCGGCGCTGCTCGCCGCCCGCCATGCCGGCGTACCGCTGGAGGCCGGGCTGGACGCGCTGACCCGCTTTCAGGGCGTCAAACGCCGCCAGGAATTGATTGCCGAAGCCGGCGGCATCCGTCTCTACGAAGATTTTGCCCATCATCCGACCGCCATCGAAAAGACGCTGCGCGCACTGCGCGGGCAGACGCGGGGCCGCCTGTTCGCCCTGTTCGAGCCCCGTTCCAACACCATGAAGCAGGGCGTGCACCGCGACCGACTGGCCCGCTCCCTCGACGCCGCCGACCGCGCCTGGCTGTATGACCCGGGCAACCTCGAGTGGGACCTGAACGGACTCTGCGCCTCGGATCCGGAGCGTCTGCGGGCGATGGACGCACTCGACAGCCTGATCGATTCGGTGCTGTCCGAGGCACGCAGCGGTGATACCCTCGTCATCATGAGCAACGGTGGCTTCGGCGGCCTGCCCCGCCGCCTGGCCGATGCGCTGGAGACCCGGTCATGAAACCCGCGACACGACCCCGAAAGATTGGCAAATACGACATCAAGCGCCGCATCGGCGAAGGCTCGATGGGTGTGGTCTATGAAGGCTATGACCCCTTCGTGCAGCGCCCGGTCGCCATCAAGGTGGCCCAGGATCCCGCCCAGGACGACCCTCGCCAGGCCCAGAAGCTGCGCGAACTGTTCTTTTCCGAGGTCTATGCCGCCGGGCGCATGCACCACCCGTCCATCGTCGCGGTCTACGACGCCGGGCAGGTCGACGGACTCAACTACATCGTCATGGAATTCGTTGACGGTCACCCGCTCTCCGACTACACCCGCGGCGAACAGGCACTGACCACGGCCCAGGTGGTCGACAGCCTGTATCAGTGCGCCGTGGGCCTGGAATACATCCACCGTCAGGGCATCATCCACCGCGACCTGAAACCGGCCAACATCATGCTGACGCTGGACGGACAGATCAAGATCATGGACTTCAGCATCGCCCACATCGAAATGGGCGCCGGCAGCGACCACGCCATACTCGGCAGCCCGATGTACGCGCCACCGGAACAGGTACGTGAAAACAGCTCGCTGCAGCCCCAGTCCGACATCTATTCCCTCGGCGCGGTGATGTACACCCTGCTGGCGCGGCGGCCGCTGTTCCGCGCCAAGACGCTGGAGGAGCTGACGGATCAGATCCTCCATCGGCAGCCGGATCCGCTGTCGCTGCTGCGCCCGGATCTGCCGCAGGTGGTCGTCGATATCGTCGAGAAATGCCTGCACAAGGACATCGAGGAACGCTACCCGACCGCCCAGGCCCTGGCCAGCGACCTGTCCCAGGCCTTTGGCCGGCTGCGCATGGTCGGTCACCTCATCGACATGCAGGAGAAGTGGGCCTCGATGCGTCAGCTGCGTTTTTTCCGCGATTTCAGCGATCAGCAGATCAGCGAGATTGTCGATGCCTGTGAATGGATCGACTACCGCAAGGGCGACATCATCGCCGCCGAGGGCGAAATCGAGAACACCCTCTATGTCATCACCCAGGGCACGGTGGAAGTGGTCAAGGACGGACTGTCCCTCGACGACATGGGGCCGGGCGACTGTTTCGGCGAGGCTGCCCTGATCACCCGCTCGCGGCTGCAGGCATCGATCGTCGCCAGCAGCGATGTCACGGTGATGGCGCTGTCCAACACCCTGCTTGAAAAAACCTCGATGGACACCCAGTTGAAATACTACCGGGTATTCCTCGACAGCCTGATCCAGCGCCTGTCGCTGGCCAACGAACGCCGCGCCCGCGAGGCAGCGCCGGAAACCCTGGAGCAGATCGAAAAGACCATGGAGATCACCTGCCTGACGCGGATGGTGGAAGACCGATGAACCCGCCGCCACGCATCACCGTTGCCATGACCGGCGCGTCCGGCGCGCCCTACACCCTGCGTCTGCTCGAACAACTGCTGAAGGCCGGCTGCTCCGTGCAGTTCATCTGCTCACAGCCCGGGCAGATCGTGATGGCCATGGAAACCGACCTCAAGCTCGCCGACAGCCCGCAGAAGATGCAACAGCAGCTGCGCGAGCGCTTCGATGCCGGCGATCGGCTGGTGGTCTACGGCCGCGATCAGTGGACCGCGCCACCCGCCAGCGGCTCCTCGGTGGCCGATGCCATGGTGGTCTGCCCCTGCTCGATGGGCAGCCTCGCCGCCATTGCCAGCGGCATCGGCAACAACCTGATCCACCGTGCAGCCGATGTCATCCTCAAGGAACGCAAGACACTGATCCTGCTGCCG
>JALSKD010000028.1 GCA_026989015.1 Gammaproteobacteria bacterium | reverse complement strand
GGCAGCGAACTGCTCCCACAGCTTCGCGCGGGGCTTGTTGTCGACGCGCCAGCGGCGCTCCTCCTTGACCACCTCCACCTCCTTGGCGAATTCCTCGGGCAGGAACACCACATTGCGCATGCGGTCGGCCTCGAGCTTGAGGCAAATCTCCAGCCGGTCACTGGCGATGCGCTGGAAATAGGCGGTGTAATCCCGGGAGGTAAAGGCGTTTTCCTTTCCGCCGTTGGCGGCAATGATTTCGGAAAACTCGCCCGGCTTCAGGGACTTCGTCCCCTTGAACATCATGTGTTCCAGGGTATGGGACACGCCGGTGATACCGTCGTGCTCGTAGGTCGAGCCGATGCGGTACCACACCTGGGAGACCACCACCGGCGCGCGGTGATCCTCGTGCACGATCACCTTCATGCCGTTGGAGAGGGTCTTCTCGAAGGTGGTTTCGGCGAGGCTGCGGTCGGTTCTTGCCTGCAACGGCAGGGCCACGAGGGCCAGCGCAAACAACAGGAATCGGGTCATGGATTGTGCTCTCATAATTGAACAGGGCAGGTCGAATTTTGCTAGCATAGCGTGATTGAGCCCCATAAGACACGCCATTCCATGTTCGGTTTCAAAAAAAGCAAACCCCGTGACCCAGTGCCGCCACAGACGGCAGACCGGCCGCAAAAGACCGGGAAGAAAGGCCTTCTGGCCAGCCTCAAGTCCCGCCTTGCCAAGACCCGTTCCGGCCTGACCACGGGCATTGCCCGCATTTTCTCCGGCGGCCGGCGCATCGACGATGAACTGCTCGAGGAACTCGAGGACCAGCTGCTGATGGCCGATGTCGGCATCGAGGCCACACAACAGATCATCGAGCGGCTACAGCAGAGCGTGCGCCGCGACCCGGAGGCCGATGTCTATGAGGCCCTGAAGCAGGCGATGATCGAGATCCTCGAGCCGGTACAGCAACCGCTGGTCATCGACGCAAGCCGCAAGCCCTTCGTGATCCTGATGTGCGGCATCAACGGCGCAGGCAAAACCACCACCATCGGCAAGCTGGCACAGAAATTCCGCGGCGAGGGCAAGAGCGTACTGCTCGCCGCCGGCGACACCTTCCGCGCGGCGGCAGTGGAGCAGCTGCAGGCCTGGGGCCAGCGGCTGGACATCCCCGTCATCGCCCAGGGCAGCGGCGCCGACTCCGCATCGGTCATCTACGACGCCCTGCAGGCCGCGCGCTCGCGTGGCATCGATGTGCTGATCGCCGATACCGCCGGGCGACTGCACACCCAGGACAACCTGATGAACGAGCTGGAAAAGATCCAGCGCGTGATGAAGAAGCTGGATCCCGACGCCCCCCACGAGGTGCTGCTGGTGCTCGACGCCGGCACCGGACAGAACGCCCTGGCCCAGGCCAGGAGCTTCAACCGGACCCTCGGCGTCAGCGGCATCGTGCTGACCAAGCTCGACGGCACCGCCAAGGGCGGCATTGTGTTCACCATTGCCAAGCAGGTGGGACTGCCGATCCGCTATATCGGTGTCGGCGAAACCGCCGACGACCTGCGTGAATTCGATGCCCGCGCCTTCGTCGAAGCGCTGCTGGAACGCGACGAGGACGCCTGATCCCCGCCGATGATCCAGTTTCACCATGTCACCAAACGCTATCCGGGCGGTTTCGAGGCGCTGTCCAATGTCAGCCTGCACCTGCCGAAGGGCGAGATGGCCTTCCTCACCGGCCATTCGGGCGCCGGCAAGAGCACGCTGCTCAAGATCGTATCGCTGATCGAAAAACCGACCCGCGGCCAGGCCATTCTCAACCGGATCAACCTGGGCACCCTGCCGCGCAAGCGGGTGCCCTACATCCGCCGCCACATCGGCTTCATCTTCCAGGACCACCAGCTGCTGTTCGACCGGCCGGTGTTCGACAATGTGGCGATGCCGCTGATCATCCTCGGCTACCCGCGCAACGAGATCGCACGTCGCACCCGCGCCGCCCTCGACAAGGTCGGCCTGCTGAGCAAGGAAAAGGCCATGCCGATCACCCTCTCCGGCGGCGAGCAGCAGCGGGTCGGGATTGCGCGCGCCGTGGTCCACAAGCCGATGCTGCTGCTGGCCGACGAGCCCACCGGCAACCTGGATCCGGTGCTGTCGCGGGAAATCATGCAGATCTTCCTGGATTTTCACCAGGTCGGGGTCACCGTGCTGGTGGCCAGCCACGATCTGGGCCTGATCGAGGAACTGGGCAAGCCGGTGATCACCCTCAACCAGGGCAAGGTCATCCACGACGATTTCGGCGGCCTCGATGACGGATAGACACCAGCCCCCTCGCCCCGGACTGTTGCAGCGGCTCAGCGCCTGGCTCGGTCATCATGCCCGGTCGATGGTGTTCAGCCTCGGCAAGCTCTACCGCGCCCCCGCCTCGACGCTGATGACCGTCGCCGTCATCGCCATCACACTGACCCTGCCGGCCGGTTTCTACCTGTTCATGAAGAACATCGAGAACATCTCCGGCGACCTGCGCTCGACCACCCGCATCTCGCTGTTCCTGAAGCTGGATGTGGGGGAGCAGGCGGCGGCAGGGCTGCGCGACCGCCTCCAACGGCAGCAGGGGGTGGCCGATGTACGCCTGATCTCCCGCGATGAGGCACTGGAGGAATTCCGCGCCAGTTCCGGGCTCGGCGACAGCCTGGATTACCTGAAGGAAAACCCCCTGCCCCACACGCTGCTGGTCGAACCGGCCAGCGAACTCGACAGTCCGGCAATACGCCAATTACTGAAACGCCTGCAACAGCAGCCCGAGGTGGACACCGCGCAACTGGACACAGAGTGGCTGGAGCGGCTGTACACGCTGCTCGATATCGCCCGCCGCGCGGTGATCATCATCAGCCTGCTGTTCAGCTTCGCGGTACTGCTGATCGTCGGCAACACCATCCGCCTCGACATCCAGAGCCGATACCAGGAGATCGTCGTCACCAAGCTGATCGGCGCTACCGACGCCTTCATCCGGCGTCCTTTCCTCTACAGCGGGGTCTGGTACGGTCTGTTCGGCGGCCTGCTGGCCTGGATCATCGTCGAGCTGTCGGCGATGGCCATCGCCGGCCCCTATCAGAAGCTGGGGCAACTCTACCGCAGTGACCTGTCGCTGGTGACATTCTCGATGGGCGACTTTATGATACTGATCGGCGCCAGCACGGCACTCGGCCTGATCGGCTCCTGGCTGGCCGTGGCCCGCCACCTCAGCGAGATCGAGCCGCAGTGAACCCGCGCAACCGGAATCAGGGAGCCTGACCGCCCATGTTGTACAAGAGACGCATCCTCATCGTCGACGCCTCCAGTTCCACGCGCAGCATCCTGTTCAAGGAATTGCAATCGCGGCTGGCCGATATCGACATCATCGCCTGCGGCACCGCCCGCGAAGCCATCACCGCCTGCCGCCGCTTCGAATTCGAAGTCATCACCACCGGACTCAGCCTGCCCGACGCCGACGGCTATGCGATGATCGACGACATCCGCGAACACGGCAAGAACACCCGTTCGCCCATTTTCGTGGTCTCCGGAGACACCCCCACCCGCATCGACGACATCGATGACTACACCCACGCCATCACCGCCTTCTTCGACAAGGGCGAAGGGCACAAGGCGCTGGTCGACTTCATCTGTGATTTTCTGCGCAAGGACATCACCTTCAACGCGCGCATTCTCTATGTGGATCCCAGCGCCACCTCGGCGGCGATCACCACATCGATACTGGAAAAGAACCAGTTCAACTTCGACTATTACAAGGATCCGCAGGCCGCGCTCGACATGCTGCGCGGGGATCTGGCCACCCACGGACGCTGTTCCTACGATGTGCTGATCACCGACAGCACCCTGGATCAGGAGATGAGCGGCTACGACCTGATCCAGACCGTGCGCAACGACATCGGTCTGGACTACCTGCAGTTGCCGGTGCTACTGATGACGGTCGAACCCGGCAGCGAAGAGAAAACCGATTTCACCGGCATCTTTGGCGCCGGAAGCAACGATTTCATCACCAAGCCGGTCACCGACGAGCGGCTCACCGAACGGCTCATCAACCTGGTCAATATCAAGCGCCAGAACGAAGCCCTGCAGGGCTGAAACCCGCAACCGCATTGAACTTTGCGCCCGATTCATGCTCTAATGTCTGGCACTCGCACAGAGTGAGTGCAAAGGCATCGACCGGGCTGTGCCGATTCCTGCCGACAGACACCTGACCGTTCCCGATTGCAACCTGTGTGACAGACAGCAACAGGGCGGCCTGCGACACTGTATCCAGAAACATCAAGAGCGCCGACTCGATCGGCCCTGAACAACAAACATTCTATGCGAGGAATATAATGGGTACTCAACTGGCCAATTCAATGAACACCATGCCGGTACTGACCGGCTCGGCCGCCAGTCTCGAAGCCTATATCGCGGCGGCTCACAGCATCCCGATCCTGAGCCCCGAGAAGGAACACGAACTGGCGGTACGCTATCAGCAGACGGGCGACATCAAGGCGGCGGAGCAGCTGGTACTGCCGCATCTGCGCTTCGTCATCAAGATCGCCAACAACTACGCCGGCTACGGCCTGGCGCTGGCCGACCTGATCCAGGAAGGCAACATCGGCCTGATGAAGGCCGTCAAGCGCTTCGACCCGAGTGTGGGCGTGCGTCTGGTGTCCTTCGCCGTGCACTGGATCAAGGCGGAAATCCACGAGTTCATCCTGAAGAACTGGCGCATCGTCAAGATCGCCACCACCAAGGCACAGCGCAAGCTGTTCTTCAAGCTGCGCAGCCAGAAGAAGCGCCTGGGCTGGTTCAAGCACGAGGAAGTGCTGGATGTGGCCGAAACCCTTGGCGTCTCGCCCGAGAATGTGCTGGAGATGGAGAACCGCCTCAACAACTACGACATGGCCTTCGACATCGGCAACGACGAGGACGATGACCATGCCTGGCAGTCTCCGTCCCTGACCCTGGCCTCGGCCACCCCGTCGCCGGAACTGCTGCTGGAGCACGACGACGAGGAACAGCACAATTCCGAAGTGCTGATGGAAGCGCTTGAAGGCCTGGACGAACGCAGCCGCCAGATCGTCAGCCGCCGCTGGCTCACCGACAACAAGGCGACGCTGCACGAGCTGGCCGAGGAATACGGCGTCTCCGCGGAGCGCATCCGCCAGATCGAAAACAATGCCTTCAAGAAGATCAAGGCGAAGTTCGCCGCCTGATTCGCCCGGAATACCGGCACGATGAACAGCCCCGCCTTGGCGGGGCTTTTTCGTGCAACCGCACCCAGAGCTTCCTCAGAACCAGGCGTGCCCGTAGACCACCTCGTAACTGGCGCGGTAACGCCCGTCGGCAAAGCCCTGCTCACGGTAGGCCGACTCCAGCGCCCGCAGGCGCCCCGGCGTGAGCAGGCCGCGCCCACGGCCGACATCGGCATTGGTGGCGCCGATCCCCTTGAGATCGCGCAACAGGTCGGCGAACCGCCGGTATTCCAGGGTGATGGTTTCCACATCCACCACCGGCTCGCGCAGACCCGCTCCCACCATCATGTCGCCGATATCGTGCAGATCGGGAAAGCCGTGCACATGGGGCCGGTCATCCACTGCGGCCCAGGCGGCGCGCAATTCCTTCAGGGTGTCCACGCCTAAGGTGGTGAACTGGAGCAGGCCGCCTTCGCGACCCACCCGCCGCAGTTCACGCAGCACCGCGGGCAGGTCGTTGCTCCACTGCAAGGCCAGGCTGGAGAACAGCAGGTCGATGCTGCCGTCTCGGATCGGCAGCGCCTCGAAATCGGCATTCAACAGCCATTTGCGGCCCAGCAGGCCGTAGCGCCGGCGGGCATGGGCGAGCATGCGCTCGGCCAGATCCAGCGCGATCACCCGGGCACCCCGGTAACGCTTCTGCAGCGCCGGAATCGCCTGCCCGGTGCCACAGCCCAGATCGAGGACATGCCGCGGCTGCAGACGCACCCAGTCCAGTCGCTCCAGCAGACGGGCAAGCACCTCGGCCTGCAGCGCGGCCAGACGATCGTAGTCATCGGCGCAGCGATTGAAGGACTTGCGCACCGCCGCCTTGTCCAGACGCGGCGGGTTGAGCAGATTGACGGATCCAGGCGGCAAAGGCATCGGGGTCGGACAGAAACGGCGCATGAGCGGAACGGGGCCAGCATTCTACACCAATCGACGCCGCCAGCCGGGGCAATTCACCGGCCAGAACGGGCGGCACCAGCCGGTCCAGGCCGCCCAGCAGCACCCGTACCTGTACGCCCTGTTCGGGCAGGCAACTCAGCGCCGCACGGGCATCATGCCGCTTCAGCAGCTCGAGACCGGCCTGCAGCGCCTCCGGCTGTGGCGCGCCGCCCTCGCGCAAGGCCGTCGTTACCTGGCGAATCAGCGTCCGCTGTCCCCGATCGCCCTGCAGTTGCAGGCCGATGAAACGGCGGATGGTGGCCTGCCAGTCGCTGACCAGTTCCCCGGCAAAGGCGTCAAAAAGACCGGCATCGACCGCGCAGGGCCAGTCCGGCCGCTGCACGAAGCAGGGGTTGCTCGCCACCAGCAACAACCGCGGAAAGCGTTGCGGATGACGCCGTGCCAGTTCGATGGCATACAGCCCGCCCATCGACCAGCCCAGCAGGTCACCGTCGGGCAATGCCCGCTGCAGACACTGGATCTGGACCTCGAAGGACTCGCCTCGCCAGGGGCTCTGTCCGTGTCCGGGCAGATCGAAGGCCAACGCTTCGACACCCTGCGGCAACACTTCTGCAAGACCGTCGAAAACGCGCCGGTTGAGTCCCCAGCCATGGAGCATCAGCAGTCGCCGGACCCCACTGTCGCCCGCTGCTGTCATCGAGCCTCCCGAGCTGTTAAAGTGCGCGTTTTCATTTGCCGCTTGCCGCTCATCGTGGATTCTTCCGCCGTTGTTGCCGTCCTGTTGATCATTACTGCCTACCTGATCGGTTCGTTCTCATCGGCCATCACGCTGAGCCGGCTGATGGGCTTCGAGGATCCCCGCAGCCAGGGCTCGCGCAACCCCGGGGCCACCAATGTCCTGCGCATCGCCGGCAAGAAGGCCGCCGCGCTGACCCTGTTTGGTGACCTGCTCAAGGGTCTGCTGCCCGTGCTGGCCGCGCGCGCGCTGGGTGGCAGCGACCTTGCCGTGGCACTGGTCGGCTTCGCGGCCTTCATCGGTCACTGCTATCCGCTCTGGTACCGCTTCGAGGGCGGCAAGGGCGTGGCCACGGCCATCGGCTTTCTGCTCGGCTATGCGCCGCTGCTGGGCCTGGTCATCGTGGCCCTCTGGCTGATCATCGCCAAGCTGTTCCGCCTCTCCTCACTGGCGGCACTGATCGCCTTCGCCGCCCTGCCCGCATTGCATGCCTGGCTGGATGGCGATGCGCGTGTCACCGCCCTGTTCATCTTGCTCGATCTGATCCTGATCTGGCGTCATCGCGGCAACATCCGCCGGCTGGTCCGCGGCGAGGAGCCGGCCAGCCGGCTGTAGAGCCAGGGAAGCCTATTTCAGCGGCGTGAGTTCTTCCAGCGACCAGCGCGGCCGCACATCGAACACCCCTTCATCGCGCTGGCCGGCCGCCAGCCGCCGGGCGCCGGCATAGGCGATCATGGCCCCGTTGTCGGTGCAGTATTCCGGTTCCGGAAAGAACAGCTCGGCACCTTCGGCATCCGCCATTTCGCCCAGCGCCTCGCGCAAACGGCGATTGGCGCCGACGCCGCCGGCCACCACCAGACGGCCGCGCCCGGCCTGACGCAAGGCCCGCCGGCACTTGATGCCCAGGGTTTCGACCACCGCGGTCTCGAAGGCATGGGCGATCTCTGCGCGGCTGCGGTCATCGAGCGGTGACAGCTGCTGCATGGTGTTGAGGGCGAAGGTCTTGAGACCGCTGAAGCTGAAGTCCAGGCCCGGCCGGTCGACCATCGGCCGTGGAAAAGTCAGGGGGCTGTGGTCGACGGTAGCAGCCAGGGCGGCCAGTTCAGGCCCGCCCGGATAGGGCAGGCCGAGCAGTTTGGCCGTCTTGTCGAAGGCCTCGCCGACGGCATCGTCGAGGGATTCTCCGAGCAACCGGTAACGGCCAATCGCAGCCACATCCACCAGCATCGTGTGACCGCCCGACACCAGCAGCGCGACAAAGGGGAACTCGGGTGGCCGCTCGGAGAGCATCGGCGCCAGCAGGTGCCCTTCCATGTGGTGCACGCCCAGCAGCGGCCGCTGCAGCGCCCAGGCCAGCCCGCGCGCCAGCGAAGCACCCACCATCAGCGCGCCCATCAGTCCCGGACCTCGGGTATAGACGATGCCATCAATGGCCGCCACCCCGCCCGCCTCATCGAGCAGTTCACGGAGCATGGGAGCGGCCTTGGCCACATGATCGCGCGAGGCCAGCTCCGGCACCACGCCACCGTATTCGCGGTGGCGCTCGATCTGGCTGTAGAGACGCTGGCGCAGGCCTCCGCTGTCGAGGTCATAGAGCGCCAGACCCGTCTCGTCGCAGGAGGTTTCGATGCCGAGCACATTCATGAAGCGCCTCCGGGACAGCAAATGCAGGTATTTGATTGAATTTTCAGGCCGCCTCCTTATAATTGCCCGGCTCAAAAGCGCGGCGCCTGTTGGGCCGCGTTTTGTCTGATTGATCAACGAACCGGATATTCTCAATATGCCCACTGTAAAAGTAAAGGACAACGAGCCTTTCGATTTCGCCCTGCGCCGTTTCAAGCGTGCCTGTGAAAAGGCCGGCGTGCTGACCGAGACCCATCGCCGTCAGTACTACGAAAAGCCCACCGCGGTACGCAAGCGCAAGGCCGCCGCCGCCGTCAAGCGCAACTTCAAGCGTCTGGCCAAGGAAGTCGGCAACCGGCGCCGTCTGTACTGAGCCGGAACGGCAGTACCGTGAGCACTTCCAACCTCAAGCCACACCTGGTGGCGGACATGAAGAGCACCATGAAGTCGGGTGACAAGGCCCGCCTCAAGGTGATCCGCATGATTCTCGCCGCCATCAAGCAGGTCGAGGTCGATGAGCGCATCGAACTCGACGATGCGCGGGTGATCGCGGTACTCGACAAGATGGCCAAGCAGCGCCGCGAATCGATCAGCCAGTTCGAGCAGGCCGGTCGCGACGATCTGGCCGATGTCGAAAAGGCCGAGCTGGAGGTGATCCAGCATTATCTGCCCGAGGCCCTGACGGAAGACGAAATCAACCGTCTCATCGATGCCGCCATCGCCGAAACCGGCGCCAGCGACATGAAACAGATGGGCCAGGTAATGGGCACGCTCAAGCCCCGGTTGCAGGGACGCGCGGACATGGGCCAGGTCAGCCAGCTGATCAAGGCCCGACTGGGCGCTCACTGACCGACTGACCCATGACCAACATCTTCCAGTTTCTCGATGTGCAACGCCACGATCCGGCCAAGAAGCCGGCGCCGGAGCGTTCGCGCGAGTTTGCCGAAATCTACCAGGAATTCAGCCCCCACGAGGCGGCCGAACAGGCCGATCGTTGCCTCGAATGCGGCAACCCCTATTGCGAATGGAAATGCCCGGTGCACAATTTCATTCCCAACTGGCTCAAGCTGGTGGCCGAGGGCAATCTGGAAGAAGCGGTGGAGATGTCGCACAAGACCAACAGCCTGCCCGAGGTCTGTGGCCGCGTCTGTCCACAGGACCGGCTGTGCGAGGGCGCCTGCACCCTGAACACCGGCTTTGGCGCGGTCACCATCGGCTCGGTGGAGAAGTACATCACCGATACCATGCTGGAGCGCGGCTGGAAGCCCGACCTCAGCCAGGTCACGGATACCGGCAAGCGCGTGGCCATCATTGGCGCCGGGCCGGCCGGCCTCGGCTGCGCCGATGTGCTGATCCGCAATGGCGTGACCCCGGTGCTGTTCGATCGCCATCCCGAAATCGGCGGCCTGCTGACCTTCGGCATCCCGCCGTTCAAGCTGGAGAAAGAGGTCATCGCCCGTCGCCGCGCCCTGTTCGAGGACATGGGCATGGAGTTTCGCCTCAACACCGAAGTCGGCCGCGATGTCTCCGCCCGGCAACTGCTTGACGAATACGATGCCGTGTTCCTCGGCATGGGCACCTACAGTTACATGAAGGGCGGATTCCCCGGCGAGGACACTCCCGGCGTCCATGCCGCCCTCGATTACCTGATCGCCAACATCCATCACCTGATCGACTTCGAGGGCGCTGAAAAACCCGAATTCATCGACATGAAGGGCAAGAATGTGGTGGTACTCGGCGGCGGCGACACCGCCATGGACTGCAACCGCACCGCCATCCGCCAGGGCGCCAACAAGGTCACCTGCGTCTACCGACGTGACGAGGAGAACATGCCCGGCTCCCGCCGCGAGGTCGCCAACGCGAAGGAGGAAGGCGTGCAGTTCCTGTTCAACCGGCAACCGGTCGAGGTCGTCGGCGAGGACCGGGTCGAGGGCATCAAGGTCGTCTCCACCCGTCTCGGCGAGCCTGATGAACGCGGACGCCGCCGCCCCGAAGTGATCGAAGGCTCGGAAGAGATCATCCCCGCTGACGCCGTCATCGTCGCCTTCGGCTTCCGGCCGAGTCCGGCCGACTGGCTCTGCGACCTGGGCGTCAACATCGACGAGGGCGGCCGCGTGATCGCCCCCGAACAGGCCGAGTTCGCTTTCCAGACCAGCAACCCCAAGGTATTCGCCGGCGGTGACATGGTGCGCGGATCGGATCTGGTGGTCACCGCCATCTATGAAGGCCGCGAAGCGGCCGGCGGCATCCTCGATTTTCTGGAAGTCTGACCGTGGGCTTCCCCGAACTGCGCAACGACCGCTACCTCAGGGCACTGCTGCGTCAGGACACCGATACCACTCCGGTCTGGATCATGCGCCAGGCCGGCCGCTACCTGCCGGAATACCGCGCCACCCGCGAGCAGGCCGGCGATTTCCTCACCCTGTGCAAGAATCCGGAACTGGCCTGCGAGGTGACACTGCAGCCCCTGCGCCGTTTCGACCTGGATGCGGCGATTCTGTTCTCCGACATCCTCACCATCCCCGATGCTATGGATCTGGGCCTGTACTTCAGCACCGGCGAAGGCCCGCGTTTCGAGCGGCCGGTGCGCAGCGAAGCCGATGTGGACCGATTGTTCGTACCCGACCCCTCCGAACGCCTGCGCTATGTCACCGACGCGGTGACACTGATCCGCAACGAGCTTGGCGGTCAGGTACCGCTGATCGGCTTTTCCGGCAGCCCCTGGACCCTGGCCACCTACATGATCGAGGGCGGCGGTTCCAAGGAGTACCGCTACGCCAAGGGCATGCTCTATGGGGAGCCGAAACGGCTGCACCGCATTCTCGATGTCACCGCCCGCGCGGTGGCCGCCTACCTCAACGCGCAGATCGAGGCCGGCGCCCAGGCGCTGATGATCTTCGATACCTGGGGAGGCGTACTGTCGCCACAGGCCTATGAGGAATTCTCGCTGCGCTACATGCAGCAGGTACTGGATCTGCTCGACAACCGGCGCGACGACGGCACGGTCCCGGTCACCCTGTTCACCAAGGGCGGTGGCCAGTGGCTGGAAAAGATCGCCGCTACCGGCTGTCAGGCGGTGGGGCTGGACTGGACGACACCGATCGACGAGGCCCGTTCACGCGTCGGCGAGAAGGTTGCCTTGCAGGGCAATCTGGACCCGAATGTGCTGTACGCCGATCCGCACACCATCCGCCAGCAAGTCCGGCAACTGATCGAGCAGTTCGGGCCCCACAATGGCCACATATTCAACCTCGGACACGGCATTCACCAGACCGTGGATCCGGACCACCTCAAGGTGCTGGTGGACGCGGTGCACGAATACGGCCGAGAGATCCGCGCCTGAGGGCATCCTCCTGCGCGCATCCGCGAGAACAGGCGGGCGCTCCGCCGTCAGAACAGCTCTTCAACGGCTTCTTCCTCACTGACCGGCGCTTCGCCAGCGACTCCGGAACCCAGGCCACCTTCGCCGGCGATGCCGCTGCCCAGGTCTTCCGGCGGTTGCGGTTCCGTCCCCACCACGAAGAACTCGAAACGGGTATTGGTACTGCGCGCCGTGGCACGCTCTCCCGTATCCGCATCGATGCGCACGCTGATGACCTTGTCCGGCTGCGTGTCGCGGCTTTCCGGCTGTCCATCGAGGGCAACGCGCATGAAATCGATCCACATCGGCAGCGCCGCCTTGCCGCCCGTCTCGCGGCTGCCCAGGGGCTTCTGGTCATCGAAGCCGACCCAGGCCGTGGTCACGATGCCGTCGGCGAACCCGCTGAACCAGGCGTCCTTCTGGTCGTTGGTGGTCCCGGTCTTGCCGGCCAGATCCGATCGCCCCAGCACCTTGGCACGCACGGCGGTGCCGCGCTGCACCACCTCGCGCAGCATGGAACGCATGATGAAGGCATTTTCCTCGCTGATCACCCGCGGTGCCGGACGCGGCGGACGCGGTTGTTCCTCCTCAGCCGGTTCGGCCGAGCCGTCGTCCTCGGGCGTCTGGGCGGGATCACTGGCCTCTGTCTGCTCCACTTTCTCCATCGCTTCCCCGTTCGCTGCGCTGTCTTCTGCCGAAGGGCAGCCGTTTTCGCAGACCACCAGAGGATCGGCGCGAAACAGCACTTCGCCGTCGTTGCTCTCGATGCGTTCGATGAAATAGGGATCGGTGCGGTAACCGCGGCTGGCAAACACCGCATAACCGCGAACGATCTCCAGCGGCGCAAAGGCACCACTGCCCAGCGCCAGCGACAGATCATAGGGCATGTCGGCGCGTTTGAACCCGAAGCGCTGGGCATAGCGGACCGCATATTTCAGCCCGATCGACTGCAGGATGCGGATCGACACCAGGTTTCGCGACTTGACCAGCGCCTCGCGCAGGCGGGTGGGGCCATAGACCCGACCGGAGTAGTTTTCGGGTCGCCAGGTGGATTCCAGTGAATCATCATCGAACACCACCGGTGCATCGTTGATCAGCGTGGCCGGAGTGAACCCCTTTTCCAGCGCTGCCGAATAGATGAAGGGCTTGAAATTCGAACCGGGCTGACGCCGCGCCTGGGTGGCACGGTTGAACTTGTTTCTAAAGAAGTCGAAACCGCCGACCAAGGCACGGATGGCGCCGTTCTGCGGGTCCAGGGACACCAGTGCGCCTTCCACATCCGGCACCTGGGCCAACAGCCAATCCTTCCCGCGCTGTTCCACCCAGATCACATCACCCGCCTGCAGGCGATCGGTAGGGGCCTTCAGCTCCGGTCCCCGCCGGTTCTCGCTGATGTAGTCACGCGCCCAGTCTATACCCCCCTCGAAGGGAATCTCGACCGTTTGAAAGTCGGGCAACACGACGATTGCCTTGTCCTTTTCCACGGACTTGACCACGCCCTTGATCAGGTTGCCCACCCGCTCGGCCTCAACCAGACCGTCCTCAAAGGGATCGACATCGACCTCTTTCCAGTCGATGCGCCCGGCATGGCCGCGATAGCCGTGCCTGCGGTCATAGTCCAGCAATGCGGTACGCAGGGCGCGGTTGGCCGCCACCTGCAGCGTATCGTCGATGGTGGTATACACCTTGAGTCCCGAGGCATAGATATCGTTGCCATACTGCTCATAGAGCCTGGCGCGCACCATCTCGGTGACATAACGGGCGTCGGCACTGACCTTGCTGCCATGCAACTCGGCAGTCACCGGCTCGGCGCGCGCCTGCTGGTATTCCTCTTCCGTGATGTACCCCAGCTGCCGCATGCGACGGATGATGTGGTCACGACGGATCAGTGCACGCTCCGGATTGATGATCGGGTTGTAGCGGGAGGGCGCCTTGGGCAGGCCGGCGATCATCGCCGCCTGGGCCAGGGTCAGCTCATCCAGCGTCTTGCCATAATAAACCTGTGCTGCCGCCACCACGCCATAGGCCCGGTTGCCAAGATAGATCTTGTTGAGATAGAGTTCTAGTATGGTCTTCTTGTCCAGCTCCTTCTCGATCTTCAGGGCCAGCAGGATCTCGTTGAGCTTGCGGGTGTAGGTCTTTTCCGAACTGAGAAAGAAGTTGCGCGCCACCTGCATGGTGATGGTGCTTCCGCCCCGGGTCTTGGTGCCGGTGGTCACCAGCTCGTAGACGGCCGCCATCAGGGCCAGCGGGTCGACGCCGTAGTGGTTCCAGAACTGGTCGTCCTCTGCGGCGAGAAAGGCCTGCTCGATTTTTTTCGGAATCGCCTCGTACTTTACCGGAATTCTTCTATGCTCACCGTATTCGGCCAGCAACAGGCCGTTGCGGTCGTAGACGCGCATCGGTACCTGGTACTCCGTGTCCTCGAGCTGCCTCACTTCGGGCAGCTGGGGGACCAGAACGAAGTAGACATACCCCGCGGCAGCCAGTGACACAAGGAAACCGGCCGCGGCCAGAGCCGACAGTATTTTTACAAAGCGTTTCATTGGCTTACGGGGTATATATGAACAATTGCATGAAAATTATCGACAAGCAGAAATTCTTCAACTAGACTTCGACAGGCAGTCAAAAGAAGAATTTAACAATTATACACTTATCAGGGCTTGTTAATGTAATTTGTGAGTTGACAGCCTGAAGCACAGTCACAACCGAGGGATTCCTGTGTTTTTCGCAAGCAAAAAGCCGCCACTCATCGGACTGGACATCAGCTCGACATCGGTCAAGTTGCTCGAGCTCGGAAAGAGCGGTTCCAGCTACCGGATCGAAGGCATAGCCGTCGAACCCCTGCCACCGAACTCCATGACGGAGAAGAATGTGGTGGAGGTCGAAGCCGTGGGCGAGAGTGTAAAGCGCGCCCTGCACAAGTCAAAGATCAAATCCAAATTCTGCGCCATCGCCGTTGCCGGGTCCTCGGTCATCACCAAGAAGATCACGATGCCGGCCAACCTCAACGAGGACGAGATGGAAGGGCAGATCCAGATGGAAGCCGATCAGTACATCCCCTATCCGCTGGAAGAGGTCAATCTCGACTTCCAGATCCTCGGCCCCACCGAGAACAACCCGGAGACGGTCGATGTACTCCTCGCAGCCTGCCGCAGCGAAAACATCGACGACCGCGTTGCCGCGGTCGAACTGGCCGGGCTGACACCCAAGATCGTCGACATCGAAGCCTATACCGTGGAAACGGCCTTCCAGACCCTGGCCCCGCACCTGCCGGATCAGGGCCACGGCCAGACCATCGCCATCGTCGACATCGGGGCCACCATGACCAGCCTCAACGTGATCCACGACCATGGCCTGATCTATACCCGTGAGCAGAACTTCGGCGGCAAGCAGCTCACCGAGGAGATCATGAAACGCTACGGACTCTCCTACGAGGAAGCCGGTCTGGCCAAACGCCAGGGCGGCCTGCCCGAAAACTATGAGCCGGAAGTGTTCGAACCCTTCAAGGAGACCACGGTGCAGCAGATCAGCCGATTCCTGCAGTTCTTCTACTCCGCCGGCGGCGACATCAGCAGCATCGACCATCTGGTGCTGGCGGGCGGTACCTCCTGCATGCCCGGCCTGACCGAGCTGGCGGAAACCCAGATCGGGGTGCCGACCACCCTGGCCAACCCGTTCCAGGACATGGCCACGGCCGGCAAGATCAACAAGGCCAACCTTCAGGCGGACGCTCCCGCCTTCCTGATCGCCACCGGCCTCGCCATTCGGGGGGTTGAAAACTCATGACCCGTATCAATCTGCTGCCCTGGCGCGAGGAACTGCGCCAGGAACGACAAAAACAGTTCATCTCGCTGCTGGTCCTGACGGTGATCCTGGCGGCCGCCATCGTTGGCCTGATCCACTTCCAGCTCAGCGCCAAGATCGACTACCAGAACGCACGCAACCGCTATCTGCAAACCGAGATCGCCAAGCTTGATGACGAAATCAAGGAGATCCGGGAACTGCGCAAGGTGCGCAAGAGCCTGATTGAGCGCATGGAGGTCATCCAGGATCTGCAGGCCAGCCGTCCGTCGATCGTGCATCTGTTCAGCGAACTGGTCACCACGGTACCCAACGGCGTCTACCTCAAGACCCTGACCCAGACCAACGACCAGTTGCGCATCACCGGCGAGGCGGAGTCCAACGCCCGCGTCTCCAGCTACATGCGCAACCTCAACAATTCGGAGTGGCTCAAGGATCCGAATCTCGATGTAATCGAGATCGAGGACAAGAAGGTCCAGCGCATCAGCACCTTCATATTGACGGTCAAGCAGACCTCGCCCAATGCCGAACAGGCCAATGAAGAAGAAGCCATGGGAGGTCCGGCACAATGACCTTTGACGAGCTGCAACATCATCTCGATTTCAACAACATCGGCAATGCGCCGAACGGCGTAAAGTTCGGCGTGCTCGCGGTGGTTTTCGCCGCAGTGATTGCCGCCGGGCTCTACTTCGACACCCGGGAACAGCTGCGCCAGCTGGAAACCGTCGAGCGCAAGGAAGTCGACCTGCGCAACGAGTTCAAGATCAAGGCCGACCAGGCCGCCAAGCTGGAGCTTTACAAGGAACAACTGGCCGAGATGCAGGCCTCCTTCCAGGCCATCCTGCGCCAGCTGCCGGAAAAAACCGATGTCGAATCCCTGCTGATCGACATCTCGCAAACCGCACTGGCCAACGGGCTGGAGATCAAGAAGTTCAAGCCCAGCGACGAAGTCAAAAAGGGCTTCTACGCGGAACTGCCCATCGAACTGGAGGTCTCCGGCCGTTTCCATGACCTCGCTTCCTTCATCTCCGGCGTCGCCGCGTTGCCCCGCATCGTGACCCTGCACAACATCAAGCTGGAGCGCAAGGAAACCAAGAAGGGCGAACCGGACGACGGCAAGCTCGTGATGAAGGCGACGGCCAAGACCTACCGCTACCTGAAGGAGGACGAGCAATGATCCGGTTGCAACGCGCTTCCTGGAAGATCGGGCTGATTGCGCTGTCCACGCTGGGGCTCGCCGCCTGTCAACAGGACATGAACGACCTGCGCCAGTTCGTCGAGACCACCAAGGCCAAGCCGCCGGGGCGTGTCGAGCCGATTCCGCCGTTCATTCCCTATCAAAGTTTCGAATACACGGTACAGAATCTGCGCGATCCCTTCGAGCAGATCGACCTCCGCCGCAAGGAAGAGACGGTGGGCGAAATCAGCGAAAATGCCACCGGGCCGCGCCCGGACATGGACCGCATCCGCGAACCGCTGGAAGACTTCCCGCTCGACACCCTGCGCTTCAAGGGCACCATCACCAAAAACGGCGAGAAATGGGGCCTGATCTTCGCGCCCGACAACACCATTCACCGGGTTCAGGTCGGCAACTACATGGGACAGAACCATGGCCGAATCATCGAGTTGAGCGACACCGAGATCAAGCTCACCGAGATCGTACCCGATGGCCTGGGCAACTATATCGAGCGTCAAGCAGCCATCGCGCTGATTGAATAACGAGGGTAGATTCCAATGACACACACCGACTTCACAACCATCAAGATCAAGACGATGAACAAATTTCTGCTGGGGCTGGCCCTCCTTGTATCCCTCGGCGCCGCCCAGGCCCGTCAACTGACCGACCTGGACTACTCGGTGATGACCGGCAACACCGTACAGCTGACCTTCACCTTCGACCAGCCTGCGGCGGAACCCCGTTCCTTCACCATCGATCAGCCGGCACGCATCGCTCTTGACTTCCCCGACACCGAAAACGGTCTCAAGAAGCGCGCCATGCGCGTCGGCGTCGGCGCCGTGGAGAGCATCATCTCCGCCGCTGCCAAGGGACGCACCCGTATCGTGCTCAATCTCGCCCATCCCACCGAGTACAGCACCCGGGTCAATGGCAACCAGGTGATCCTCACCCTGGCCGGTCCGGACAGCGCATCGGCACCCGTGCCGGTCGCGGGCAACACCCCGGTCGCCCTGCAGCCGGCAGACGCCTCCCAGGCACTGTCCCGAGGCATCACCAACATCGACTTCAAGCGTGGCCCGAACGGCGAAGGCCGGGTCGTCATCGACCTGACCACCCCGGCCATCACCACCGATGTCTGGCGTGAAGGCAACACGGTACAGGTCGAGTTCGTTGGGTCTCGCCTGCCGGCCAAGCTGCAGCGCCGCCTCGATGTCAGCGATTTCGCCACCCCGATCACCTTCATCGACACCGTCCAGGATGGCTCCAACATCAAGATGAAAATCACCGCCAACGGTGAATTCGACCACCTGGCCTATCAGACCGACAAGGTCTACACCATCGAAGTGGCCCCGATCACCAAGGAAGAAGAGGAAAAACGCAAGAAAGACAAGTTCGGCTACACCGGCGAGCGTTTGTCGCTGAACTTCCAGGATATCGAGGTGCGTTCGGTGCTGCAGCTGCTGGCCGACTTCACCGGACTCAACCTGGTGGTTTCCGACTCGGTCGAAGGCAACCTGACCCTGCGTCTGAAGAATGTCCCCTGGGATCAGGCCATGGACATCATCCTCAAGACCAAGGGGCTGGCCCAGCGCCGCGCAGGCAATGTCATCCTGGTTGCGCCCACCGATGAAATCGCCGCACGGGAAAAGCTCGAACTGGAGGCCCGCAAGCAGGTCGAGGAGCTGGAGCAGTTGCGTACCGAATTCATCAAGGTCAACTACGCCAAGGCAAAGGACATCGCCGAACTGCTCAACCAGGAGGAGAATTCCATTCTGTCTCCGCGCGGCTCGGTCAGTGTTGACGAGCGCACCAACACCCTGCTGGTCAAGGACACCAACGCCAGCCTGAGCAATGTCCGTCAGCTGCTGGCCGAACTGGACATTCCGATCCGCCAGGTGCTGATCGAGTCCCGAGTTGTCATCGCCAATGACGACTTCAGCAAGGAACTGGGTGTGCGTTTTGGCGTCACCAATGACAGCACCGCCATCGGCGGGACCAGCAATGCCGCAGTAACCACCGGTTCGCTCGGCTTCGGTTCCCAGGCCACGAACATCGGTGCCGGCAACCCGTCCAACCTGAATGTGAACATGCCGGTTCAGAACCCAACCGGTTCCATCGCGCTGGCACTGGCCAAGCTGCCGCTCGGCACACTGCTCGAACTGGAACTCTCGGCCGCACAGACCGAAGGCCGGGGTGAAGTGGTATCCAGCCCGCGCGTGATCACCGCCGACTCCCACAAGGCCCTGATCGAACAGGGTGTGGAGATCCCCTATCTGGAGCTGAAGGATGGCGATGCCACCCTCAAGTTCCGCAAGGCGGTACTGTCTCTGGAAGCCACGCCGCAGATCACACCCGATGACCGCATCATCATGGATCTCGAAGTGCGCAAGGATTCCCGTGGAGAGGATGTGTCCTTCGGCGAAGGTCTGTTCGCTCCGACCATCGATACCCGCAAGGTCAAGTCACAACTGCTGATCGACAACGGCCAGACGGTCGTACTCGGCGGCATCTACGAAACGGTACAGAGCAAGCAGGTCCGCCGGGTACCCTTCTTCAGCGATCTTCCGCTGATCGGGGGGCTGTTCAAGACCACCGTGGCCCGCGACGACCGTTCCGAGCTGCTGATCTTCATCACGCCCAAGATCCTGCAGGGGACGAACCTCGAAGTACGGTGATCCCCGCACACCGTACAGAACCCCGCCTGCCTCACGGTCGCGCGGGGTTTTTCATGCCCGAAAGGGCGATCACGGCCGTTCACTCGGCTGTCAAACCGCGCTAGAATCTGCCATCGGCAGGCAGCACGAACCCCATGAGCGCCCAGAACATCATTCTCATCGGCCCCATGGGCTCCGGCAAATCCACCATCGGCCAGCTGCTGGCCCAGCGCCTGGGCCGTGAGTTTCGAGACAGCGACCATTACATCGAGGAACGCACGGGTGTCGACATCCCGCGCATCTTCGACATCGAGGGCGAAGAAGGCTTTCGTCTGCGCGAGACCCGCGCGCTGCAGGACCTGACCCGCCTCGGCAACCTGGTACTGGCCACCGGAGGCGGATCGGTATTGCGCGAGGAAAACCGCCAGCTGCTCCGTAACAGCGGCTTCATCATCTTCCTCGACACCTCGGTGGACCAGCAGATGGAACGCCTGCGCCATGACAAGAAGCGGCCATTGCTGCAAACACCCAACCCGCGCGAACGGTTGGAAAAGCTGCTCGAAGAACGCCGGCCGATCTATCTCGAACTGGCCGACCTGCACCTGCGCACCGACCGCAAGTACGCGCGCAAGGTGGCGGCCGAAATCATCCCGCTGTTACCCGAACCCCTGAGAACACATGCCTGAAGACATCCAGACCCTGACCGTCGACCTGGGCGAGCGCAGCTACCCCATCCACATCGGACGCGGCCTGCTCGACCGACCCGACCTGCTGAACGACGCCATCGCAGGCAGCAGCGCCGTCATCGTCAGCAACACCACCGTGGCGCCCCTCTACCTGGAGCGTGTCCGTGATTCACTGCGGCAGACGGGGCTGCGCCATGACAGCGTGATCCTCGCGGACGGTGAGGAATACAAGACCCTGTCCGCGGTCGAATCCATCATCGATGTCCTCATCGAGCGCCGTCACGATCGCCAGACCACGCTGATCGCACTCGGTGGCGGCGTTGTCGGAGACATCACCGGTTTCGCCGCCGCCATCTACCAGCGCGGCGTGCCCTTCATCCAGATCCCCACCACCCTGCTGTCTCAGGTGGACTCCTCGGTGGGCGGCAAAACCGGTGTCAACCACCCTTCCGGCAAAAACATGATCGGCGCCTTCCATCAACCGCGCTGCGTCATTGCCGACACCGACAGCCTTGATACGCTGCCTGACCGCGAATTGTCGGCGGGCATGGCCGAGGTCATCAAATACGGCCTGATCCACGACGCCGGATTCTTCGGCTGGCTGGAGCAGAACATCGACGGCCTGATGGCACGCGACAAGGGGCTGCTGGCCGAAGCGATCCGCATCTCCTGTCAGACCAAGGCGGATATCGTGGCCGCCGACGAACGCGAAGCCGGAATGCGCGCCATCCTCAACCTGGGTCACACCTTCGGTCATGCCATCGAATCCGCAATGGGCTATGGCCACTGGCTGCACGGTGAAGCCGTCGCCGCGGGCATGGTCATGGCGGCCGACCTGTCACTGCGCCAGGGCTGGGTCGATGCCACGGTCAAGGCGCGCAGCATCGAACTGCTGCGCCGTGCCGGACTGCCCACCGCCGCGCCCGAGGAGATGACGCCCGAGCAATTCCTCGACATCATGGCCATCGACAAGAAGGTGGACGCCGGCGTCATCAAGCTGGTCCTGCTCAAGGCCCTGGGCCAGGCATTCGTCAGTGCCGACTATGACCCACAGCTGTTGCAGAAAACCCTGGAGCACAGCGCCGACCACGGATGACGGAACTGCCCGACTGGAAACGGCTGCCGATGCTGCCCCGTATCGCCGGCGGGGATCACGACAGTCGGGTACGCGCTGGCCACTGATGCGGGATGACCCGCTGCTGGCTGCATTCGACATCCCGGCCCCCTTCCATCACATCGGACTGCACGGCTTTGAATGGCTGCAGCGGCATCCCGCCCGGAGAACCTGACCCGCTTCTGCGGAAAACATGGGCTTTGCGGCTCCTCTGCGGTCATCAGTACCCGCCTCAACGGGCACAAGGTTTGGCGCCTGATCACCGGAAACTTCCCCGACCGCCTTTCGGCGCAAGAGGCGGCGCGCCGTCTGCCCGCCCACCTGCGGGCCCTGAAACCCTGGCCCTGAAGCTACGACAGCCTGAGAACCACCGCTGCCAGCCCCTGAAAGGCTCCCTCAGGCTGCACCCCTCCAGGCCGGGCAGCATTGAACACAACCGCATGCAGCGCGTATAATGACCGGCCTTTTGCCCGCCGGGCGGGCCCTGCCGTGGCCTGTTCCGGTGCTCCCAGTCATTGAACCGGTTATCAGTTATGAGCAAGCAGCCCCCCGTTTCCGGCCTCTACCGCCCCAGTTTCGAGAAAGACAGTTGTGGATTCGGCCTGATCGCCCATCTCGACAACGAACCCAGCCACTGGCTCATCGAAACCTCGATCTCGGCGCTTGCCCGACTCACCCACCGTGGCGCCATCGCTGCCGACGGCAAGACCGGCGACGGTTGCGGGCTGTTGCTGCAAAAACCCGACTCCTTCCTGCGCGCCCGTGCTCATGAACTGGGCATCGAACTGGCCGAGCGCTACGCGGTGGCGATGGTGTTCATGCGCCCGGACCCGTCCGTCATCGCCGACGAGCAGCGCCTGTTCGAGGAACAGGTGGCCGCCCAGGGTCTGCAACTGGCCGGCTGGCGTGAGGTGCCGACCGACCCCTCTGCCTGTGGCGAAGAGGCCCTTCAGACCCTGCCCGCCATCTGGCAAGCCTTCATCAACGCCCCTGAAGACAGCGACCGCGCCGGCTTCGAGCGGTCGCTGTTCATCGCCCGGCGCATGATCGAAAAACAGCACGACGAAGACGACCCGTTCTTCTACATTCCCAGCATGTCCTCGCAGGTACTGTCCTACAAGGGCCTGGTGATGCCAGCCAACCTGCCGGTGTTCTATCCGGACCTCAACGACAGCGGCATGGAAAGCGCCATCTGCGTGTTCCATCAGCGCTTCTCGACCAACACCTGGCCGCAGTGGAAACTGGCCCAGCCCTTCCGCTACCTCGCCCACAACGGCGAAATCAACACCATCCAGGGCAACCGCAACTGGGCCAATGCCCGTGCCAGCAAGCTGCAATCGGACCTGATTCCCGACATGGAAGCGGTCAAACCGCTGGTCAACATGTCCGGATCCGACTCCAGCTCGCTGGACAACATGCTCGATGTGCTGCTCTCCGGCGGACTCGATGTGTTCCACGCCATGCGTCTGCTGGTTCCACCCGCCTGGCAGAATGTGGACCACATGGATTCCGCGCTGAAGGCCTTCTACGAATTCAACTCCATGCACATGGAGCCCTGGGACGGCCCTGCCGGCATCGTGCTCACCGACGGCCGCCATGCCTGCTGCGTGACCGACCGCAACGGCCTGCGCCCGGCGCGTTGGGTCGTCACCAAGGACCGCCACATCACGCTGGCCTCCGAGGTCGGCGTCTGGGACTATGACCCGGAACAGGTGCAGGCCAAGGGGCGCCTCAAGCCGGGGCAGATGATCGCGGTCGACACCGAAACCAGCCGCTTGCTGCTGTCCGAGGACATCGACGAAATGCTCTCCAGCCGGCAACCCTACGAACAATGGCTGCAACAGGGCCTCAAGCACCTGACCGCCAGCCGCGATCATGCGCCCCTGTCCGAGGAGTCGATGGACGAGGCCACGCTGAGCCGCTACGAAAAGCTGTTCCAGGTCAGCTTCGAGGAACGCGACCAGGTGTTGCGCGTGCTCGCCAGCGACGGTCAGGAAGCCACCGGATCGATGGGCGACGACACGCCGCTGCCGGTGCTCTCGCACAAGATCCGTTCGCTCTACGACAACTTCCGCCAGTCCTTCGCCCAGGTCACCAATCCGCCCATCGACCCGCTGCGCGAAAAGATCGTGATGTCACTGGAAACCTGCTTCGGTCGCGAACACAACCTGTTCCGAGAAGGCCCGGAGCATGCCGAACGGCTGGTGGTCAATTCGCCGATTCTCTCCGATCACAAGTTCCAGGCCCTGCTCGACCATCCGGATCAGGAACGCTACGGCCATCAGCGCATCCGCATGGCCTATGACCCGGACAAAACGAACCTGCGCGAAGCCATCGTCGCCATCGCCGACCAGGCCGAGCAGGCGGTCCGCGACGGCAAGGTGGTACTGGTGCTCAGCGATCACGGCACCGAACGCCACGAACTGCCGGTCCATGCCGCACTGGCCACCGGCGCCGTGCACCACCGCCTGAGCCGCACCGGCCTGCGCTGCGACGCCAACATCGTCGTCCACACCGGCACCGTGCGCGACTCGCACCATGCCGCGGTGCTGATCGGCTATGGCGCCACCGCCATCCACCCCTACCTGGCCTATGCCAGCCTGCTGGACATGGTCTGCTCCGGCGAGATCCGCGACATGGAGTTTTCGCGCATCGGCGCCAACTACCGCAAGGGCATCAACAAGGGCCTGTACAAGATCATCTCCAAGATGGGCATCTCCACCATCGCCAGCTACCGCGGTTCGCAACTGTTCGAGATCGTCGGCCTGCACCGCGACGTGGTGGACCTGTGCTTCACCGGCACCACCTGCCGCATCGACGGCATGAGTTTCGAGGACATCGAGGCCGGCGCCCGCGCCATCAACAAGCTGGCCTGGAACCCGCGCAAGACCATCGCCCAGGGCGGACTGCTCAAATATGTCCACGGCGGCGAATACCACGCCTACAACCCGGATGTGGTGCAGACCCTACAGAAGGCCGTCATCACCGGCGATTATGACGACTGGAAGCGCCACGCAGAGCTGGTCAACAACCGCCCGCCGGTAGCGCTGCGCGATCTGTTGCGCCTCAAGCCCGCCGCCGAGCCGATTGCGGTGGACGAGGTGGAGCCGCTGGAAGACATCCTGATGCGCTTCGATTCCGCCGGCATGTCCCTCGGCGCACTGTCGCCCGAAGCCCACGAAACCCTGGCCCGCGCCATGAACCAGCTGGGCGGCCGCTCCAATTCCGGCGAGGGCGGCGAGGACAAGTCCCGCTACGGCACCGACCGCATGTCGAAGATCAAGCAGATCGCCTCCGGACGCTTCGGCGTCACGCCCCACTATCTGGTCAATGCCGAGGTATTGCAGATCAAGATCGCCCAGGGTGCCAAGCCCGGCGAGGGCGGCCAGTTGCCGGGCAAGAAGGTCAACAAGCTGATCGCCACGCTGCGCCATTCCCGTCCCGGCGTAACCCTGATCTCACCGCCGCCGCACCACGACATCTACTCGATCGAGGACCTGGCGCAGCTGATCTTCGACCTCAAACAGGTCAACCCGCAGGCTCTGATCTCGGTCAAGCTGGTGGCCGAGGCCGGCGTCGGCACCATCGCCGCCGGCGTGGCCAAGGCCTACGCCGATCTGATCACCATCGCCGGTTACGACGGCGGCACCGGCGCCAGCCCGCTGACCTCGGTCAAGTACGCAGGATCTCCCTGGGAACTGGGCCTGACCGAAACCCACCAGGTGCTGCGCGCCAACAATCTGCGCGACAAGGTACGGGTGCAGACCGACGGCGGTCTGAAGACCGGTCTCGATGTGGTCAAGGCCGCCATGCTCGGCGCCGAGAGCTTCGGCTTCGGCACGGGTCCGATGGTCGCCATGGGCTGCAAGTACCTGCGCATCTGCCACCTCAACAACTGCGCCACCGGCGTCGCCACCCAGAACTCGGTGCTGCGCGAGATGCATTTCGACGGCAATGTGGAAAAGGTCAAGAACTACTTCCGCTTCATCGCCCGCGATGTGCGCGAGATCCTCGCCAGCCTCGGTGTCCGCCGGCTGGCCGATGTCATCGGCCGTACCGACCTGCTGGAAGTGCTCGAGGGCGACAGCGACAAAACGCGCAAGCTCGACCTGTCTCCGCTGCTCTCCGACGGCGGACTGTCCAGAGACCTGCCGCAATACTGCATCGAGCCGCACAACCAGCCCTTCGACAAGGGCGAACTGGCCGAGCAAATGGTGCGCGACTGCCGCCAGGCCATCGACAGCCGCGAAGGCGGCGAATTCAGCTACCGGCTGAAGAACACCGACCGCTCCATCGGCGCGCGGCTGTCCGGCGAAATCGCCCGCGCCCACGGCGACGAAGGCATGGGCGACAACCCGATCGTGCTGCGCCTGACCGGCACCGCCGGACAAAGCCTCGGCGTGTGGAACGCCAAGGGACTGCACATGTACCTGCGCGGCGACGCCAACGACTATGTCTGCAAGGGCATGGCCGGCGGCAAGGTCGTCATTGCACCGCCCGAAGGCAGCAGCTTCAAGACCCAGGAATCCACCATCGTCGGCAACACCTGCCTCTACGGCGCCACCGGCGGCGAACTCTATGCCGCGGGACTGGCGGGCGAACGCTTCGGCGTACGCAATTCCGGCGCCACCGCGGTGGTCGAGGGCATTGGCGATCACGGTTGCGAGTACATGACCGGCGGCATCATCACCGTGCTCGGCGCCACCGGTGTCAACTTCGGTGCCGGCATGACCGGCGGCATCGCCTATGTACTGGATCTGGAGAAGGATTTCGTCGACCGCATCAACCACGAGCTGATCGACATCCATCGCATCTCATCCGAGAGCATGGAGATCTACCGCACCCACCTCAGGGGACTGATCGAAAAGCATGTGGAAGAAACCGGCAGCGAATGGGGGCAGTACATCCTCGACAACTTCCTGCATTACCTGCGCAAGTTCTGGATGGTCAAGCCCAAGGCCGACGATGTGAACTCCCTGCTGGAGACGCTCAAGCAAGAAGCCGCCTGATGCGTCTCCACCTCGCCTGAACCGGGTCGAACAGCCGTGGCGCGGATCCCCCGCAGCTTCATCGACGACCTGCTCAACCGCGTGGACATCGTGGAGATCATCGACGCCCGCGTGCCGCTGAAGAAGAAGGGCCGTGAATACTGGGCCTGCTGCCCCTTCCACGGCGAGAAGACGCCCTCCTTCTCGGTCAGCCCGAGCAAGCAGTTCTACCACTGCTTCGGCTGCCAGCAGCACGGCAATGCCATCGGCTTCCTGATGGACTACGACCACCTCGACTTCGTCGAAGCCATCGAGACCCTCGCCCAGCATATCGGCGTCGAGGTACCCTACGAGCAGGGCAGCGCGCCGCAGCGTGCCGAACAGAACGCCAGTGAACCCCTGTACCAGGCGCTACAGGCCAGCAGTGACTACTACCGACAGCAACTGCGCGCCCAGCCCCAGGCCATCGACTACCTGAAGCAACGCGGCATCTCCGGTGCCACCGCCCAGGCCTACGGCATCGGCTATGCCCCGCCCGGCTGGGACAACCTGCCCGGCGACCGCAGCGCCCTGCTCGCCGCCGGCATGCTGATCCAGAACGACCAGGGGCGGGTCTACGACCGCTTCCGCAACCGGCTGATGTTCCCGATCCGCGACCGCCGCGGCCGCGTGATCGCCTTCGGCGGCCGCGTCATCGACCCGGAAGACAGCCCCAAGTACCTCAACTCGCCGGAAACGGCCGTGTTCCACAAGGGCGAGGAGATCTATGGCCTGTGGGAATTGAAACAGGCCAACACCCGGATCGAACGGATCTTCGTCACCGAGGGTTACATGGATGTGGTGGCGCTGGCCGAACAGGGCGTCACCACCGCCGTCGCCACCCTCGGCACCGCGATCAACGGCGGCCAGGTGGAAAAGCTGTTCCGCCTGTGCCGACAGCTGGTGTTCTGCTTCGATGCCGACGCCGCCGGCCGCAAGGCCGCCTGGCGGGCGCTGGAAGCCAGCCTTCCAAACCTGCGTGAGGGCAGGATTGCGCGGTTCCTGTTCCTGCCGGAGGGCCAGGATCCGGACAGCTATATCCGCGAGCACGGGCGCGAGGCCTTTCTGGAGCAGGCCGCAACCGCCGACAGCCTGACTCAGTTCCTGATCGACGAACTGCTGTCCCGCTGCGATGGCGCCACCCCCGAGGGCCGTGCACGCTTCCTCGACCTGCTGCGTCCCTACTATGGCCAGATCCCCCTCGACAGCCTCAAACACCAGGTACTGCAGGAACTTGAAAAACGCCTCGGCATCGAACTCGATGCCCGCCTGTTCCAGGTCATCGGTGGCGCGCCACACACCGCGCCCGCGCGGACCCGTGCGCCGGAACAGCACTGGACACCGACCCGCCTCGCCATCAACCTGCTGCTGCAGAAACCCGCCCTGGCAGGTCGTGCCGGCAACCTCGACGACCTGCTCGACAGCGGCATTCCCGGCGTGGAACTTCTGCTGCAGTTACTGGATCGAATCCACGAGGAACCGGACATCACCCCGCAGAACCTGCTGGCGCGTTTCGAAGGGCATCCCAACGAAGCGCACCTGTACCGCATCGCCGCGATGACGCCGGCCATGCAGGACGAGGACAGCGACATCCCGCGCATGTTCGACGATGCCCTGCAACAACTGCGGCAGCAGCAGTCACGCGCCCGTCTGCAGGCGCTGCAACGCCGCCTGCAGCAAGGCCACCGACTGGAAGAACACGAAATGCAGGAATACCTGCAGTTGCTTTCCGAACGGGGCCGAGGCCGATGACAGGCCCCGGCGCGTGACGGGGTTTTCGAACCTCAATCCCTTTGGAAACTTCAGCGAAACCTTATATACTACGCAGTTCACTTTTAACCCGTTCTTTGTCTGTTGAGGCAGTATGGATAAAAACCAGAAATCCAGTTTGAAAGAATTGATCGCCAAGGGTAAGGAACAGGGTTTCCTGACCTATGCCGAGGTCAACGATCACCTCCCCGACGGCATCGTCGATCCGGAGCAGATCGAAGACATCATCCGCATGATCAACGACATGGGCATCAAGGTCCATGAAGCCCCGCCCGCGGAAGATGTGGACAGCCTGCTCGGCGACTCCGTACCGGCCGAACCGGACGAGGACGCGGTCGAAGAGGCCGCCGCCGCGCTGGCCTCGCTGGACAGCGAGTTCGGCCGCACCACCGACCCGGTGCGCATGTACATGCGCGAAATGGGCACCGTCGAGCTGCTGACCCGCGAAGGCGAGATCAAGATCGCCCGCCGCATCGAGGAAGGCCTGGGC
>JALSKD010000027.1 GCA_026989015.1 Gammaproteobacteria bacterium | reverse complement strand
GCCCCTGCAGGCGCTGGATTTTCGTCTCCCTTCCTGACCTCCGGGTTTCTTGACGGCGGTCACGCTTCCCGCGGCGGCGGGTATACCGTCGACCAAAATTTCCTGCTAAGGTTGATAAGCCTGCAGTTCGGCCCATGCTGGGCTATAAAAACACAAGAAAAACTTCCCGAACCAGGAGACGCCCTTGTCACGATGTCTTTTCATGCCACTGATCTTGTTGTTGTGGTTGCCGACCTTGCAGGCGGCTACCCTCTACAAGTGGGTGGATGAAAAGGGCGATATCCGCTACAGCGACCAGTTGCCGCCGGATCAGGCCGGCAAGGGCTTCGAGCGTCTGACCACCGAAGGCTTCGTGGTGGAGAAGAAGGCGCCGGAACTGTCACCGGAAGAGAAGCGCCGGCTGCGCATCGAAGCGCGCCGTCGTGCCCGTGAGGAGCGCCTTCGTGCCGAGGAAGAAGCACGAAGGCGTGCCGAGCAGGAGCATCACGATACCGTATTGCTGCTGACCTATACCAACGAAGACGAGATCCGCGAGGCCAAGGATGAGCGTGTCGAAGTGGTTGAAGCCGTCATCCGCCTGCTCAAGCGCAGCATCGTCGAAGAGCAGCGCAAGCTCGAGTCGCTGGAGAAGGAAGCCCGGGAGAAGTACACAGATAAGGGCGAGGAGGTGCCGGGCGGTCTGGCGCAGAAAATCGAATATTCGTCCAACAAGATCCTCTCAAAGCAGACCCAGCTGCTGCTCAAGTACGACGAGCTGGACCGCATCAATACGCAGTTCGTCGCGGACCTGACCCGCTACCGCGAACTCAGGAAACAGCAGGAAGAAGAGCGCCGCCGGCGCGAGGAACTGAAGCGCCGGGCCGAAGAGCTGGGACTCGACTGAGCCGGTTGCCTGCTAGCCGCGGATCAGGGTGCCGACGCCGCGGTCGGTGAGCAACTCCAGCAATACCGAATGGCGTACCCGGCCGTCGATGATATGGCCGGTCTTGACGCCGGATTTCACCGCGTCCAGCGCGCAATGCACCTTGGGCAGCATGCCGCCGTGGATGACGCCCTGCTCGATCAGAGCATCGGTGCGCGCGGCATCGAGCCCGGTCAGCAGCTGGCCGTCGTCATCGAGCACGCCCGGCGTGTTGGTCAGCAGCAGCAGCTTCTCCGCGCCCAGTACCGAGGCCATCTTGCCGGCCACCAGGTCGGCGTTGATGTTGTAGGAGCGGCCGTCCTCGCGGCCCACCCCGATCGGCGCGATCACCGGAATGAAACGGTCGTCGTCGAGCATTCTCACCACCGACGGATCGATGCTCTCCACCTCACCGACATGGCCGAGATCGAGTGCTCCGGGGTCGTCGCCTTCGCTGGCCTCGAGCTTGAGCGGACGCGCATTGATCAGCCCGCCGTCCTTGCCGGTGAGTCCGACGGCGCGACCGCCGTGGCGGTTGATCAGCGACACGATCTCCTTGTTGACCAAGCCGCCCAGCACCATCTGCACCACATCCATGGTTTCGCTGTCGGTGACGCGCATGCCCTGTATGAAACGGCTTTCCTTGCCGATGCGTTCCAGCAAACGGCCGATCTGGGGGCCGCCGCCGTGGACGATCACCGGGTTCACGCCGACCTGCTTGAGCAGCACGATGTCCTGGGCGAAGCTGCTTTTCAGCGCTTCGTCGGTCATCGCGTTGCCGCCGTATTTGATGACCACGGTCTTGCCGTCGAGGCGCTGGATGTAGGGCAGGGCCTCGATCAGGATCTCGGCGGTATCCTTGTGGGGGAGTCCGGTCATGTCGTTTCGCTCAGTGGGTTCCGGAATGGCCGAAGCCGCCTTCGCCGCGTTCGCTGGTTTCGAATTCATCGACCACGCGGAACGCGGCCTGTACCACCGGCACCAGCACCAGCTGGGCCAGCCGCTCGCCCGGCTTGAGGGTGAAGGCCGCGTTGCCGCGGTTCCAGGTGGAGACGAACAGCTGCCCCTGATAGTCGGAATCGATCAGCCCGACCAGGTTGCCGAGCACGATGCCATGCTTGTGGCCAAGGCCCGAGCGCGGCAGGATCATCGCCGCCAGCGACGGGTCGGCGATGTGGATGGCGATACCGGTGGGGATCAGCTCGGTCTGGCCGGGCTCCAGGGTCAGCGGGGCGTCGATGCAGGCGCGCAGGTCCAGCCCGGCGGATCCGGGGGTGGCGTATTCCGGCAGCGGAAATTCGCTGCCGATGCGCGGGTCGAGGATTTTCAGCTGGAGGGGATGCATTCAGTCGTCGTTCGGTCGGCGGGAAAACTGGTCGGCGATTATAGCAATCAACTCGCGGGCGATGCGCGTTTTCGGCTGCCGGGGCAGCTCGATGGAGCCATCGGCCCAGATCACCGCCAGTTCGTTGTCGTCATTGTCGAAAGCACCCTGTTCGCCGTCCACCCGGTTGGCGGCGATCATGTCCAGCCGCTTGCGCTCCAGCTTGCCCCGGGCGTAATGCTCCAGGTCGCGGGTCTCGGCGGCAAAGCCCACGCAGAAAGGGCGCTCCGCCAGGCCGGCCACCTCGGCCAGAATGTCGGGCGTGCGGATCAGCTCCAGGTTCAGGCGGTCGGCCGATTTCTTGATCTTCTGGTCGGCCGGCTGCGCGGGCCGGTAGTCGGCCACTGCGGCGGCGGCGATAAAAATGTCCGTCTCCGGCAGCTGTTCCAGCACCGCACGGCGCATGTCTTCGGCGGAGACCGCGTCGATGCGGGTCACGCCCGCGGGTGCGGGCAGGCATACCGGGCCGCTGACCAGCACGACTTCGGCGCCGGCATCGCGGGCCGCCTCCGCCAGCGCGTAACCCATCTTGCCGGAGCTGCGGTTGGACAGGAAACGCACCGGATCGATGGCTTCGCGCGTCGGGCCGGCGGTCAGCAGCAGGCGCCGACCCTGCAGCGGGCCCGGTTCGAAATGGCGCCGTACATCGTCGAGCAGATCGGCCGGCTCGCACATGCGGCCTTCGCCCGTATCGCCGCAGGCCTGCTCGCCGGCCTCCGGCCCCCAGATCAGTACCCCGCGATGCTGCAACCGCAGCAGGCTCTCACGGGTCGCGGCGGCGGCCCACATTTGTTGGTTCATCGCCGGCGCCACGGCCAGCGGTGACCGGGTGGCCAGCACGGTGCTCAGCAGGAGATTGTCGGCATGGCCCTCGGCCAGCTTGGCGAGCAGGTCGGCGGTGGCCGGCGCGATCAGGATCAGTTCCGCCCAGCGCGCCAGATCGATGTGCTCCATGGCATCATCGCTGTTGCCGTCGAACAGTGAGCTGGCCACCGGGTGTCCGCTCAGTGCCTGGAAGGTGAGCGGCCGTATGAACTCCAGCGCGGCGTCGGTCATCACCACCCGCAACTCGGCGCCGGCCTTGACCAGCAGGCGGCACAGTTCGGCCGACTTGTAGGCGGCGATGCCGCCGCTGACGCCGAGCAGGATGCGTCGCCCCTGGAGCGGGGTGCTGTTGTCGCGGGAATTCATCGGGTGTATTTTACAGATTCCGTGCCCCATCGTCAGGGAATGACCCATGAGCATACAGGACTGGCCCGAACTGGAACGCCCGCGCGAGAAACTGCTGGCCCTCGGCGCGGCGCGGCTCTCCGATGCCGAGTTGCTGGCGATCTTTTTGCGCATCGGCATTCAGGGCAAGTCCGCCGTCGATCTGGCGCGCGAACTGCTGGCCGATTTCGGCTCGCTGCGCGCCCTGCTGACCTGCGACCGCACGACCTTCTGTACCCGCAAGGGACTGGGTGACGCCAAATATGCACAGCTGCAGGCGGTACTCGAAATGGCGCGCCGCCATCTGGCCGAAAGCCTGAGCCGCGAGGATGCGCTGACCAGCCCCGAAGCCGCCCGTCAGTACCTGCAGGCCCAGTTGCGGGACAGGGAACAGGAAGTCTTCGCCTGCCTGATGCTCGACAATCGACACCGCGTGATTGCCTTCCGCGAGCTGTTCCAGGGCAGCATCGACGGCGCCAGCGTCTACCCGCGCGAAGTGGTCAAGCAGGCACTGGCCGACAATGCGGCGGCGGTGATCCTCGCTCACAATCACCCCTCCGGCGTTGCCGAGCCCAGCCAGGCCGACATCGCCATCACCCGCCGCCTCAAGGAGGCGCTGGCACTGGTGGACATCCGCGTGCTCGACCATCTGGTGGTCGGCGACGAGGTGGTCTGTTTTTCGGAGCGGGGGCTGATCTAGTCCGGTTTCACATATTGGATCACGCCGAGGCGGATCAGTTCGGCGTGGAGCACCGCGGCGCGTTCACGGCAGTCGTCGATTTCCAGCAGTTGTTGCTTGAGGCCGTTGTCCAGCGGCAGCAGGAACACCAGCCGAAACACGATGCGGTTGAAGTCCTCGCCGGGGTCGTCCTGCGTGGGCTGGCTGGCGCTGATGTGCAGCAACAGTTCCTGCATGTAGCGGTAGGGGTCGGGGATCGCGCAGGGCTGTTCTTCCGGCAGCAGGTCCACTTCGGCGCGCAGCAGGCCCTGGGCATCCGGCTGCTGCCGGAGGATGCGGAAGCGCCGCTCGCCGAATACGCTGATGCCCAGCAGGCCGTCCTTGCGGTCCTGCCAGTCGATGATGCGGGCGGTGGTGCCGGTGCGGAACAGTTGTGGCTGGCGGTCGGTTTCCTCGCCCTCGCGGATCAGCACCACGCCGAAAGGGCGGTCGTCGCGCAGGCATTCGGCGATCAGGTCGCTGTAGCGGGGCTCGAAGATCTTCAGCGACAGCCGGTTGCCGGGCAGCAATACCGTGTTGAGCGGGAACAGGGCCAGCTGCGCCTTCATCGCTGAGCCCAGCGGGGAGACAGGCTGTTGTCGATGCCGAGCTGGTCGAGCACCCGGCTGATGACGAAGTCGATCAGGTCCTGTACGCCTTCGACGCCCTGGTAGAAGGCCGGGTTGGGCGGCATGATCAGCGCCCCCTGACGGGACAGTTTGAGCATGTTTTCCAGATGCAGGCTGGAGAAGGGCATTTCACGCGGCAGCAGGATCAGTGTCTTGCGTTCCTTGAGGATGACATCGGCTGCACGGTGGATCAGGTTGTTGCCGATGCCGCTGGCAATGGCGGCGAGGCTGCCCATCGAGCAGGGGCAGACCACCATGGCGTCGGCCACCGAGGAGCCGCTGGCGGGTGGCGCGGTCCACTGATCGCGGCCGTAGACCACCAGCCGATCGCCGGCATCGAAGCGCTCGCGCAGCTGCTGCTGCATCTTCTGCGGGCTGTCGGCGAGCTTGAGGTCGGTTTCCATGGCCATCACGATCTGCCCGGGCTGTGAGCAGATGAACTGCACGGAA
>JALSKD010000026.1 GCA_026989015.1 Gammaproteobacteria bacterium | reverse complement strand
GTCAGGAAACTTTCCATCGATCAGTTTTGAGGTAAAGACCAAATCATCGGTCAGTACGCGGATGTGGTTTTGCGAGATCTGAACTTCCGTCTCGCTGTCGTCTTGTGTCAGCAAACGCCCCAGTTCCAGCACGCCCTTTCTTGGAATGATCAGTTGCCGGTCCGTCTGTATTCCGAGGTCGGCAGGTTCTTCACTGAGAGCCAGGCGGTGTCCATCAGTGGCTACCAGTCGAATTCCGGAAGTGCCCAGCTCCACCAGCATGCCATTGAGGTAGTAACGGACATCCTGCAAGGCCATGGCGAAAGCCGTCTTGTCGATCAGTTTCTTCAGTACCCTCTGGGGTAACTTGAAGGTGCTTGTCGGATTGATGTCATCGACCCTTGGAAAGTCACCAGCCTGCAGACTGCCCAGGGTGAAGCGGCTGCGGCCAGCCGTGATCCGGATCTTTCCGTCTTCCGAGATCAGGGTGATATCGGATTGTTCCGGCAAGGCCTTTACGATATCGAGCAGTTTGCGTGCCGGCAGCGTGGTGGCAAAGTCGTCTCCACCATCGATCTGATTCAGCCGAGCCGTCAATTCGATCTCCAGGTCCGTGGCCGTAAGCGCAGTTTTTCCGTTATTGGACTGAAGCAGCACATGACCGAGGATTGGCAGGGTCTGTTTGCGTTCGACAGCCCCTATGACCTTCTGCAAGGGATCGAGCAGCTCTTCTCTTTTAACAGTTGTTTTCATTTATATATAGACTGTAGTAGTTACTGGTAACCGGTCAGGCCGTGGGTAAATACAAAAACCCTTTTCAATTCAAATACTTGTACTGATTCTACCGATGCGTAGCCTGTTCCCTGGCTATCAGCAAGTTGTGGATAAACTAGGGTAAAACCCGATTCCAGACAAGCCCCGGATTTGTCCACAGCTTTTCCCGTGCTTTGCGGTGTGGATGCAAACAGCCTGTTCATCAGTGACCGAGTATGCGGTGCAGGTTGTCGTAGTCCTCGGCCAGTCGCTCGTCTTCTTGGCGCAGTTCATCGATCTTGCGGCAGGCATGCAGCACGGTGGTATGGTCACGGCCGCCAAAGGCATTGCCGATTTCAGGCAGGCTGTGTCGGGTCAGTTGCTTGCACAGGGACATGGCCATCTGCCGCGGACGGGTGATCGATCGGGTCCGTCGGCTGGAGAGCATGTCGGCGATCGAGATCTTGAAATAGCTGGCCACGGTCTTCTGTATGTTTTCAATGGATACCTGCTTCTCCTGTGCGGCCAGCAGTTCCTTCAGGGCCTCTCGGGCCAGCTCCTGACTGATCGGACGGTGCGTGAACTGGGCATGGGCGATGACCCGTTTCAGAGCGCCTTCGAGGTCACGGATGTTCGACTTGAAGCGATCGGCAATAAAGAATGCCACCGGATCGGGCAGTTCGACGCCGCGTTGCTCCGCCTTGCTGCGCAGGATGGCCACCCGCGTTTCCAGATCGGGTGGCTTGATGTCCACGGTCAGGCCCCATCCCAGCCGTGAACGGATGCGGTCATCGAGGCCATCGATTTCCTTTGGTGAGCGGTCACAGGTGATGATCATCTGTGCATTGGCTTCGTAGAGGGAATTGAAGGTATGGAAGAATTCTTCCTGGGAGCGGTTCTTGTCGGCGAGAAACTGGATATCATCGATCAACAGCGCATCGGCGCTGCGATAGAAATGCTTGAACTCGTTGATCTTGCTGTGCTGGAGAGCCTTGACCATGTCGGAGACGAAGCGCTCGCAATTGACATAGATGACCGTTGCCTCAGGGCGCAATTCGAGGATGCGGTTGCCCGCCGCCTGCATCAGGTGGGTTTTGCCATAGCCGGTGCCGCCATAGATATAGAGCGGGTTGTATTCCGAACCAGGGTCGCTGCTGACCTGGTAACTGGCGGCGCGCGCCAGCTGATTGGATTTGCCTTCCACATAGTTGTCGAAAACCTGTTCCGGATTGAGGCCGGAGGGGTAGGGCGATTTGCGTGGCTTGACGACGGGGATCTCACCGGTGATCTCGGCGGGTGTCACCGGGGGGTTACTGCCAATGCCCAGTTGCACCGTCATGCTCTTGGTGTCGTCCAGCTGCATCAGAATCTCCTGAATCTGATCGAGGAAATTCTTTTTTACCCAGTCCATGACGAAGCGGTTGGGCGCATGCAGGAGCAGGGTATTGCGGCGCACTTCGGCCTGCAGGGGCAGAATCCAGGTCTCCAACTGTTTTTCGTTGATGGCCTTTTCCAGCTGCGAAAGGCACTGAGCCCAGAGTTCGGGTTGCACGGTCTGCTCCTGTGATGGTGGGGTCAAGCGGCGCCTGTAGCGCAGGGGCCGGGCTATCGGCCGGCGGCGTATTATCCTACTTATCCACAGGACCTGCAATTCCCGCTGCAGGCAGGCGGAATCCGCAACAAATAACGCTCTGCGGGCAAATTCATATTGACGCGGGGCCCTCTGATCAGTATCTTGTCGCGCCTCGCCGAAAACGGCGGCTGATCAGTATCCGAGGCTTGAAGACATGAAACGCACTTACCAACCCAGCAATCTGAAGCGTGCCCGCACCCACGGTTTCCGTGCCCGCATGCAAACCCGCGGAGGCCGCCTGGTCATCAAGGCCCGCCGTGCCAAGGGACGCGCTCGCCTGACGCCGTAGACTCCGGCCACCAGCCGTTCCGGTCGTGACCGGTGACGCCGACACCGGTGACCAGGCCTTCGGCCGAGAGCGCCGGCTCACCCGTGCCAGTGAATACGGACGGGTATTCGGCGACAATTTCCGCTGCGGTGACCGCTATTTCACGATTCTGGCCCGGCCGCGCGAAGACGGTGACAGCGCGCGTCTCGGTCTGGCCATCGCCAAGAAACAGATCCGTCGAGCCGTCGACCGAAACCGCCTCAAGCGCATCATCCGCGAAAGCTTCCGTCAACAGCGCAGCCGGTTGCCCGCTGTGGATCTGGTGGTGATGGTACGGCGCCCGGTACTGGATCTGCAGCAGGCGGAAATCTTTCCCCGTCTGCAACGGCTTTGGCATAAAATCATCGAGCGATGCGAAAACTGCTGATTCTTCCGATCCGTCTCTACCAGTTGCTGATCAGTCCTCTGCTCGGCAGCAATTGCCGCTATACCCCCAGTTGTTCCGAATACAGCATCCAGGCCATCGAACGCTTTGGTGTGCTGCGCGGTGGCTGGATGGCCATCCGTCGTCTGGGCAGTTGCCATCCCTGGGGCGGCTGTGGGCACGATCCGGTCCCCGACAAGCCATCCCGGCATTGATTCCGCAAACCCCCACCTGAAGCGATCCGAATGGACAATACACGACTTTTTCTCTATGCCGCCCTGGCCTTCGTCAGCCTGCTGATCTGGGAACAATGGAATGCGGATTATGGCCCCAAGCCCGCGGCCGTGGAGCAGACAGCAGCCACTGCCGCTCCGGCAGACGCGGCTCGGCAACGCCCGGATGCCACCAATGCCGGTGACCTGCCCGAGCTGGAAGCGAGCTCCACGCCGGATGCGGTCCCTGAAAACCGGAACGCCGTTGCCCAGGGTGTGCTGATCCGCATCGAGACTGATGTGGTGGAAGCGGTCATCGACAGCCGTGGTGGCGTGATCCGGTCCTTCAAACTGAAGAAGTATCCGGTGGATGTCGATCATCCCGATGAATACCTCGAACTGCTTTTCCAGCGCAAGGACGAACTGCATGTACTGCAGAACGGTCTGCGCTCCGCCGACAGCCCGGCGCCGACCCATTATGACCCGTTTACAGCGCCACAGACCGAATACCGTCTGGCCGATGGCAGCGATGAACTGCGGGTGCCGTTGCGCTGGGAGAAGGACGGCATCGAGGTGGTCAAAACCTATGTCTTCCACCGCGGTGATTACAGGGTCAATCTTGAACATTTGGTGCGCAATAACAGCGAACTCCCGTGGAAAGGTTCCGAATACCGCCAGATCACCCGCTCGCGTCCGTTGAAGACCAGCCGTTTGCTCTATACCTACACCGGCGCGGTGGTCTACAACGAAGAGATAAAGTACGAAAAGGTCAAGTTTGACGACATGGAAGAGCAGCCGCTGAGGATGGAATCCACCGGCGGCTGGGTCGCCATGCTGCAGCATTACTTCCTCAGCGCCATCGTTGCCGAGCCGGAAGAGAAAGTCCTGTTCTACACCCTGGCCAACATCCGTCAATACCCCAAGACCTATACCGTGGGCATGAAGACCGCCGCGATGAGCATCGAGCCGGGGCAGACCGCGACCTTCAGCAGCGAACTCTTCGTCGGTCCCAAGCTGGTGCAGCGCCTCGAGGAAATCGCCCCCGGTCTCGAGTTGACCGTGGACTACGGCGTACTGACCTTCCTCAGCAAGCCCATGGCCTGGTACCTGACCTGGCTGAAGAACCTGGTCGGCAACTGGGGTCTGGCGATCATCCTGCTCACGCTGACCGTCAAGCTGCTGTTCTTCAAGCTGTCCGAAACCAGCTACAAGTCGATGGCGCGGATGCGCAAGCTGACGCCCCGGCTCAAGGCCCTGAAGGAACGCTACGGCGACGACCGACAGCGCATGAATCAGGCGATGATGGACCTCTACAAGGAGGAGAAGGTCAACCCGATGGGCGGCTGTCTGCCGATGGTGGTGCAGATTCCGATTTTCATCGCCCTCTACTGGTCGCTGCTGGAGAATGTCGAGCTGCGCCAGGCCACCTTCCTGTGGATCAAGGACCTGTCGGCAATGGACCCCTATTACATCCTGCCGATCCTGATGGGTGCGAGCATGCTGATCCAGCAGAAGCTCAATCCGGCGCCCACCGACCCGATGCAGGCCAAGGTGATGATGGTATTGCCGTTGGTCTTCAGCGTCTTCTTCGCCTTCTTCCCGGCCGGTCTGGTGCTCTACTGGGTGGTCAACAATGTGCTGTCCATCGCCCAGCAGTGGATCATCACCCGGCGCATCGAATCCGGCGAGGAGAAATAAGCCCACCCGCCCATGGCTGACGCCGACACCATCGCCGCCATCGCCACGCCGCCGGGCGTGGGTGGCATAGGCGTCATCCGCATCTCCGGCCCGCGGGCCCTGGCCGTGGCCGAATCCCTCACCGACAGCCGCCTCGAAACCGGGCGCATCCAGCTGCGCGATTTTCTCGATGCTGATGGTTCCGCCATCGATCAGGGTCTGGTGCTCTGCTTCCGCGGCCCGCGCTCCTTCACCGGCGAGGATGTGGTCGAGTTGCAGGGCCACGGCGGGCCGGTACTGCAGGAAATGCTGCTGGCCAGGCTGCTGGATCTTGGCTGCTGCCTGGCGCGGCCCGGTGAATTTTCCGAACGCGCCTTCCTCAACGGCAAGCTGGACCTGACCCAGGCCGAAGCCATTGCCGACCTGATCGAATCCGGCAGCCAGGCGGCGGCGCGGGCGGCGATGAAATCGT
>JALSKD010000025.1 GCA_026989015.1 Gammaproteobacteria bacterium | reverse complement strand
GCAGTGTCGGAGATTTTCGAACGGGCGATCAAGAACCGCATCATCGCCGAAGGCATCAGCCTGCCGACGATCCCGCCGCAGGTGCTGGCCCGCTATCCCGCCATCGAGACCGCGATCCGTGCGCTGGAAGCCCACGGCTACCACCTGCGCCTGGGCGATGCCTCGCTGGGCGGGCGCTATCCGGTGATCGCGGTGACCCTGATCAACCCGCGCAACGCCACCGTATTCGCCTCCTTTGGCGCCCACCCCAGTTTCGAAGTGGCGCTGGAACGCACCGTCACCGAAATGCTGCAGGGCCGTGGCCTGGACCGGCTCGACGGCTTCCAGTCACCGAGTCTCGATCCGGACGAGGTGGCCGACCCGCACAACCTGGAAACCCATTTCATCGACTCCAGCGGACTGCTGGCCTACGATTTCTTTCGCCAAACGCCGGATTATCCCTTCCATGACTGGGATTTCGATGCGGATACCGGGCAGGAATTCGACACCTTGAGCCGTATCCTCCATGAAGAAGGGCATGACCTGTACATCGCCGACTATGAACACCTGGGCGTCTATGCCTGCCGCATACTGGTGCCCGGCTTTTCCGAGATCTATCCGGTCGATGACCTGATCTGGGGCAACAACAACGAGGGCGCACGCCTGCGCCAACCGCTGCTCAGCCTGCACCAACTCGACGACGACGCACTGCATGCCCTCTACGATCGCCTCTGCGAAAGCGGCTACGACGATTTCCAGGGCGTCTGTGAGTTCATCGGCATCGCCCCCGATCCGGGTACGGCCTGGGAAAGCCTGCGCATCGGCGAACTGAAAGCCATGCTGTGTCTGGCGCTGGCTCACCCGGACGCCCGGCAATGGATCGACTGGTGCATCCATCTGCAGCAACTGCCACCCGACCGACAACTGCTCTACGAGCTGCTGGCGGTACTGCTGGATCTGCCCCCCGGGCAACTGCCGGAGCTGAATGGCGTGCTGCAACAACTGTTCGGCCCGGAGCGCCTGCAACGGGCACAGGCGCTGATCGAGCGCAGCGCGCGTTTCGACGGATTGCACAGCCCTGGCCTCAGCCTGCAGGGCTTCGACTTGCACCGGCGCTTGCTCGAAGGCTACGATAAACTGCAACGCATGAAACGCCACAACCTCCACTGCTTCCCTCAACCCGCCGACGAGTGACTGCCCGATGATCCGAATCGCCCTGACCCTGCTGTGCCTGCTGTTTGCCGCCTCCGTCTCCGCCCTGCCCCGGGAATCCCTGGTGCCCGGCGGGGTCGCGATCATCCCTCTGCAGGATGGCCAGGGCGCACCCGAGTTCCGCTTTCGCGGAAAACGGGTATTGATCGCCCACGATGAAGCGGGCCGCCCGGTCGCCGTGGTCGGCCTGCCGCTGAGCCTCAAGCCCGGCGAATACTTCATCGAAGGCCGCTACGGCGGACAGAGCCACAGGGTAAAGAAATTCTTCCGCATCCACGACAAGCAGTACACGACCCAGCGCATCACCATCAAGGACAAGCGCAAGGTCAATCCGCTGAAACAGGATATCGATCGCATCCTCAGGGAGAAGAAGCGCAAGCAGAAGGCCGCCAACAGCTGGTTGGATCAGGAACCGGACACCGACTTCCTGGTGCCCGTCGACGGCATCATCACCGGCAGCTACGGGCGCCGGCGCATTTTCAACGGCCAGCCCAAACGCCCGCACAGCGGCATGGACATCGCCGCCGACACCGGCGTGCCGGTACAGGCGCCGGCCGATGGGGTGATCGTGGAAAGCGGTGATTTCTTCTTCTCCGGCAATGTCATCTACATCCAGCACGGCGAAGGGCTGGTTACCGTCTATGCCCACCTCGACGAGCGCGATGTCCAGCCCGGCGACCGGGTGCGCAAGGGTCAGATCATCGGCAAGGTCGGCGCCACCGGCCGCGTGACCGGCCCCCATCTGCACTGGAGCGTGGGGCTCAACGGCACCTGGGTGGACCCGGCGCTGTTCATAAACAACCCACCGCCCACTGAGCCGGCACACCGCTGAACGGGCAAGAAAAAGCCCCGCCGACGCGTGTCGGCGGGGCTTTCGGCATCAAGCCGGAGCATCGGGTTCAGAACTGCATGCGGATACCGATGTGCAGCCGGTCGTCATCCATGTCGTAATTGTCGCCATTGTCGAGTTCAACATCGAAGCTGCGGTAACCGACAAAGGCCGTGGTCTGCGGCAATACCTCGATCTGGAAACCCACATTGGTCTCCACCAGCTCGTCGATGTCGGCGAAGCTGGTGATCTTGGGTGCATAGTGTGCGGTCAGGTAAACCGCCATCGGCATCTTGCCCGGGAAGGTATAGCGCACCTCGCCACCTATGGCGATGGCGAAGATGCCCTTGTCCGGCGTGTCGATGGAACCGCCGTAGATCCGCGCGCCGACCCCCAGTGTCAGCGGGGTTTGCTGCGAAGGCTGACGCCGCTGCAACAGGCTCAGCTTGCCCACATAGTCGTCCTCATTGTTGTAGTAGAGCCCGAAACCCAGTTCGGAACCGCCCCAACCGATCAGGCTGCTGTCGGAGCGGAAGGTGAACTGGGCGGTTTCGGAACTCAGCGCGGCCTCGAAGTCATTGGCCGAGGCAGGCAGAGACGCGGCCAGCAGGAGTGTGGTCGCGCAGAGCATGTGCGGTATGCGTGTGTTCATCGTCGGTCACCTGTGAAAAAAGTCGGGCAGAGAATAGCACAGACGAAGCCGTGCCGAATCAGAGACTGACGGCGAGTGTAAAGGTTCAGGCTTGCTCCCGACTGAACAGCGGAGTGACGCTCGCTTGTTCTTGCGGGCGGAGCTCACGGCTGTCGAGCCAGCGCAGCAACGGCGCCCACTGTTCCCTGTCCTTGCGCGCCCGACTGTCCTTGAGGTCGAGGATGCCGATTCCCTGTTCGAAAGCCCTGCTGTAGAGCTGGGTATCACGCAGGCTGGTGATGAAGGGGATCTTCAGCGTGAACAGGAAGCGCTCCAGGGCATGATAGGAAAGGGTATTCTGGCGCACCCGATTGGCCACCACCGCCATCCGCACCTGTTTCTTGCGCGCCTTGCCGATCACCAGCAGATCACGGATGAAATAGGCCGAGGCATGAATGTCGATGGGCGAAGGCAGGACGGGTATGATGAGGAAGTCGTCTTCCTGCAGCATGGCGGCCAGTTCGGTGGCCGAAATGCCCGCCGGCGTATCAAGGATCACCGTATCGGTGCCCGGCGGTACGCGCAACTGCCATGAACGGGTCATGTGGTTGTCGGGCCGACGCGAGGCATCGACCACCGTGATCTCCGGTAGCTGTTCATCCCGGCGTTGCGCCCATTGCAGCGCCGAGCCCTGGGCATCGTGATCGAACAGGCGCACCGTCTGCCCGGAGGCGGCTAGGTGAGCGGCGATGCCGGTGGCCAGCGTGGTCTTGCCGCAGCCGCCCTTGGCGTTGGTGACGAGAATTCTTCGTGTCTTCATGGCGCTACTGCTCCGGGCCGTTGATGCAGCGAGTATTGACGATAAACGAATGCTTTCAATACGACTGTAGTCAAGATGCGACCGAATTCAAAAAGCACCGCTCCGGAGAGCGGCCGACGGCTCGATCTGACCGCCTGTATCCGCTGGCGGACGACCGATGCCCGTTTCTGCGACACACGGATCATCCGCGGCTTTGATCCGGGCCGTGACGCCGCACCTGGCGAAATCACGGAGGCTCTGTCCGATGCCAGCGCTGGAACACGCCTGCGGTACAGCTTCGCAGCCGGCTCGCTGATTGCCGAACGGGATGACCGCTGTTGTCTGTGGCTGCCCCGCTCGCACTTCAGGCCGCCGCCCGACACGCCGCAACCGCAACCGGTGGTCGGACGCTACTACCCGACCCGTTACCTCGTTGAGATGGACAGCCCCTGTCGCGCCGAGCACTTGCGGATACGCGACATGGACGCGCACCGACTGTTCATCGATTTCAATCACCCTCTGGCCGGTCAGCACCTGGAGTTGCGGCTTGAAGTCGATGCGGTCAGAAACGGCAGCGAAGTGCCGACCGGCTCCCCCCGCGACCTGACGCATGAACTCTGCGACGGTGGCCCCGGGATGCAAGCCCATGAGCCGGCTTTCGACCCGGCGACGGCCTTTGCCCGACTCGATGAGGATCCGGACGCCGATTTCTTCAGCCGCCCCAGTCTGTCGCCCTACTGGGAGACGCCGGCCCTGCACCGGGTGAGCCGCGAATACCGCCGGCTGATTCCGCCCGCAAGCCGGGTGCTGGATCTGATGGCCGGCGTCCACAGCCCGCTGCAGGAGGCGGACATCGACGGCCTGAGCGTCCATTGTGCCGGACTCAACCGCATCGAACTGGAACACAACCCACTGTGCGATGAACGCCGGGCGCTCGATGTCAATGTACCCGCTCCCCTGCCCTGGCCCGACGGCCATTTCGATGCCGTGCTGATCCATGCCGCCATCGAGTATGTGATCCGCCCGTGCGAACTGTTCGATGAGGTTCACCGGATCCTGCGACCCGGCGGCCGATTCATCATCAGTTTCGGCAATTGCTGGGTGGACGAGAAGGTCATCCGTATCTGGACCGAATTGCAGGAATTCGAGCGCCCGGCGTTGCTGCTCTCCTGGCTGCGGCGACAGGGCGGTTTCGCCCGCTTCGAAGCCTGTTCGCTGCGTGGTCTGCCGGGCAGGCCGGACCGCCTGCAGGTGCTGTCGGCGGACAAGGCGTTCTGAACGAAAAAGCGGCCCGATGGGCCGCTCGTGTTGGCTGCTGCCGTCGCCCCGCGTGTCAGGGTCGGGCATCGGCCTCGTTGTCGCTCTTCTCGGGCGGCATCAGGTCGATGCGCGAAATGCCCATCATCAGCGCCGTGGAGCTGGCCACATAGATGGAAGAGTAGGTGCCCACGAAGACGCCAATGATCAGCGCCAGCGCGAAGGAGGCGATCACCTCGCCACCGAACAGGTACAGCGAGAACAGTACCAGCAGGGTGGTCATGGAGGTCATCAATGTCCGCGACAGGGTCTCATTGATGGAGATGTTGACCACCTCGATCGGCGTCTTCTTGCGCAGCTTGCGGAAATTCTCGCGGATGCGGTCGAACACGACGATGGTATCGTTGAGCGAGTAGCCGATGACCGCCAGTATCGCCGCCAGTACGCTGAGATCGAACTCCAGTTGCAGGATGGAGAAGACGCCGAGAGTGATGATGACATCGTGGATCAACGCGGCCACCGCACCCAGCGAGAAGCGGTACTCGAAGCGCAGCGAGACATAGATCAGGATCGCGATCAGCGCATAGAGCACGGCCAGACCGCCGTCCTCGCGCAGTTCCTCGCCGACCTGCGGGCCGACGAAATCGACGCGCCGCACCTGGATGTCCTCGCCCGACTGCTGACGCAGCAGTTCGATCACCTGGGAGCTGACTTCGGCCTTGTCCTGGCCCTCGCGGGGCGCCAACCGCACCAGCACCTCCTTGGCGCTGCCAAAATGCTGGACGATGGCATCGCCGTAACCGGCCTTGGCCAGC
>JALSKD010000024.1 GCA_026989015.1 Gammaproteobacteria bacterium | reverse complement strand
CGGCCTTCTTGGCTGCGGCTTTCTCGGCTGCGGCTTTCTCGGCTGCGGCTTTCTCGGCTGCGGCTTTCTCGGCTGCGGCTTTCTCGGCTGCGGCTTTCTCGGCCGCCTCGTGCCCTTCGCTTCCGGTTTCACCGCCTTCGGGCGCAGGCCCCGGTATCGGCGACTTCGGTGCCGGCGGGGCACTCGGCGGCGGCTGGTCGTCCGGCTTGCCGCGCAGCAATTTGATCAAACTGCGCCACAGATCACGCAGGAAGCGGTACAGAGCCAGCGCCATGGATGCGATGAAAATCCGGATGAAGGTGATCCCCGACCAGATGTAGTCGAGTACGGACTTGTCATCATCCCTGTCATCGAGGTCATCGAAGTCATCACCTTCGAGTATGGGGTCATAAGGCAAGTCGCCATAGACCGCCTGGCCACTCGGACCGATGGTCTTTTCGGCAAAAGCCTTGCGCACACTGATCGCGCCCAGAGGTATGACGACGAGGGTCAACACCGTAGAAACGAGCACGCCGAAGGCGAGGGATATGGCCATGCCCTTGAAGATGGGATCGAAGATGATGACGCCGGAGCCGCCCACCAACGCCAGCGCCGTGACCAGAATGGGCCGGGTACGCGCCTTGCAGGCCAGCAATACCGAGTCGGTTACAGGGCGTCCGGCCTCGACCTCGTGGCGGGTGAAATCGACGAGCAGGATCGAGTTGCGCACGATGATGCCCGCCAGTGCAATGAACCCGATCATCGAGGTGGCGGTAAATTCGGCACCAAACAGCCAGTGGCCGGGCACAATACCCACCAGGGTCAAAGGAATCGGCGCCATGATGACCGCCGGCAGGCTGAAGTTGCCGAATTCCATCACCACCAGCATGTAGATGAGGATGATGGCAGCAGCAAAGGCCATGCCCATGTCGCGGAAGGTTTCATAGGTGACGGTCCATTCTCCGGCCCATTCAAAGGCGGAATGCTCGTCATTTTCCGGCGGGCCGGTCCAGGTGCCAACCAGTTCGACGCCGTCCGGAGCCGTGTAATCCTTGAGGTAATCCATGACATCGAACATGCCGTAGATGGGCGCGCCCAGACGGCCGGTGGTTTCGCCGGTCACGTATTCGACGGTGCGCAGATCCTTGTGGTAGATGACCGGTTCCTGCTCACCCTGGTAGAAATCACCCAGTTCACCCAGTGGCACGGTAAAACCGTACTGGCTGCTCACCGGTATCTCCTTCAGGCGCGGCAGGTCCGCACGGGCCTCGTAAGGCACCTGGATCACCAGGAAGGTCGGCTCCAGCTTGTAGCCGCTCTTGACATCGCCAAGCACGAAATCGCCCAGAGCCATGCGCAGGGTGCGGTTGATGGTATCCACCGAGATACCGCGGCGCACGGCCTTCTCGCTGTCCACCTCGAAACGCCAGATGCTGTAGGGTTCGGTCATCAGCGTATCGACATCGGTGATGTTCGGCGAACGCATGAACATCTGCTCCAGGTCCCGCGCCACCTGCCGTCGAATGTCGTCGTCCGGCCCATAGACTTCGGCCACCACCGATTGCAGCACCGGCGGTCCGGGCGGCATTTCCACCACCTGAATGCGCACATCGTCACGGCCGTCGATGACCTCGAGCAACTGCAGGCGCACCTCTTCGGCGATCTCATGACTGCTGCGGTGCCGTTGCTTCTTGTCCAGCAACTGCACCTGGATGTCGGCTTCCCAGGGTTGTTTGCGCAGGTAGTAGTGGCGCACCAGTCCATTGAAGTTGAACGGGGATGCGGTACCCACATAGGTCTGCAGTGCGGTCACTTCCGGCACCTTGAGCAGGGTGTCGGCCAGTTCATTGACCAGGCTGGCGGTCACCGGCAGGGCAGTGCCTTCCTTCATGTTGATGACGATGTTGAATTCCGGCTTGTTGTCCAGCGGCAGCATCTTCACCGGAACGCTTTTGGTGTAGAACAGGAACACCGAAAGGAAGAACACGACGAACAGGCTGATCAGAAAAATCCTTCCCACCGATTTGCGGGTGATCAGGGGGATCAGAATCCTGCGGAACAGCCGGCCAAGCCACTCGTTCTGCTTGTGCTCCGAACGCTCCATGTCCTGCAGTTTTTCCATCGACGGCTTGATCCGCATTGCCAGCCAGGGAGTGAAGATGAATGCCGCAAACACCGAGAAGAGCATGGCGAAGGAACCCAGCGCAGGGATCGGTTCCATGTACGGCCCCATCATGCCGCGTACGAAGCCCATCGGCAGCAGCGCGGCGATGACGGTGAAGGTGGCGAGAATGGTGGGGTTGCCCACCTCGCGCACGGCGTCGATGGCGACATCGGTATCCGTGCTCTCGTCGAGCAGCCAGCGCCGATAAATGTTCTCGACGACCACGATGGCGTCATCCACGAGTATTCCGATGGAGAAGATCAGTGCGAACAGGCTCACGCGGTCGATGGTGTAGCCACTGATCAACGCATAAAAAACGGTGATCAGGATGACCACGGGGATCACGATCATCACCACCACCGCCGGCTCCCAGCGGAAATTGAGCGCGGCCCAGATCAGCACCACCACGATGGCGGTGGCAATGAACAGCTTGAGGATCAGTCCGTTGACCTTGTCCTTGGCGGTCTGGCCGTAGTTGCGGGTGACCGAAACTTCCACATTGTCGGGAATGATGTTGCCCTTGAGTGTCTCGACCTTTTCGAGGATGTCCTGCGCCACGGTGACGCCATTGGACCCTTTCTTCTTGGCCAGCGCCACGGTCACTGCCGGGGTGGCGTAGGCTTCCCGGCCGCTGGGCGGCAAGTGATCGGGCTGGGTGTAGAAATTGACGATATGACGGGCATCCGCCGGCTCCGCCACGACCTTGGCAATGTCGCGCACATAGACCGGCGAGCCGTCCTGAATGGCCACCACCAGACCTTCCACATCCTGCACCGTTTTCAGGAAGGCACCGGTATAAACATTGGAGCTGGTGTTGTCGGTTTCGATGGCGCTGAGGCCGAGTTCGCTGTTCGCGGTGCGGATGGTGTTGGCGATCTGATCCAGCGTGATGTCGTAGCCGGCCAGCCGTTCCGGCAAAACCTGGATCTTGAGTTGATCACGCCGCCCCCCGACCACAAACCCCTGACTGGTGTTCTCGACGGTACTCAAGGCCTGAAGCACATCCAGCGCAACCAGGCGCAGAGCAGCATCGTCCATCTCGTCGGACCACAGGGTCAGCGTCACCACCGGCACATCGTCGACGCCCTTGGGCTTGACCAGCGGCTGTTCCACGCCCGGCGGGATACGGTCCATATTCGAGGCCAGTTTGTCATAGACCTTGACCAGCGATTCGGTCATGTCCTCGCCCACATCGAATTGCACGGTGACCATGCCCTGTCCGCGCATCGAGGCCGAGTAGACATGATCGACGCCCTCGATTTCGCTCATGATGCGTTCCAGAGGTTCCGTGGCCAGGCGCGAGACCTGACGCGCCGAAGCGCCGTCGTAGCGGACGAAGATGTCCACCATCGGCACGGAAATCTGGGGGTCTTCCTGCCGAGGAGTCAGAATCACACCCATGATGCCGAGGATGAAGCAGGAGATCAGCAACATCGGCGACAACGGCGAATGAATGAACATCTTCGCCAGGTTGCCGGCAATGCCCAGAGGCTTCTTCTTTTGGGAATGGTTATTCTGTTCTGTCATGGTCCTCGGCCGTGTTGTTCAGTGGAAGATCGGGGCGAGACCGGCTCAGCCCTTGCTCTCTTCGTCACTGCCTTGTCCATCATCGGCGGTGGGTGACCATCCAGAGCGGATGTTCTTGGGTGGCGAACTGATGATGCGGTCGCCGGGGTTAATGCCCGAAAGCACCGTCACGCGCGTATCGTCGAAATCGATCCCGAGGCGCACCAGCCGCATCCGTGCCTTGTTGTCCTCGTCGAGCACATAGACGCTCGGCAGGCTGCCACGACGGATGACCGCATCCTTGGGTATGACCGGCATCGGCTTGCGGCTGGATGTGACATCCTTGATCGTCACTTCGGCATACAGCCCCGGCCCGCCCGGAGTGCCTTCCGGCAAATCGAACTTGACGGTAACCGTGTGCTTCTTGGAGTCGGCCACTGGATAGATCTGAGCCACCCGCGCCTTGGTGTGTACATTGCCGATGTCGAGTTTCACATCCACATACTGACCCTTGGCCAGACCGATGATCAGGCGCGCCGGCACCTCCGCCTGGATGCGCAGGTACTGGGTCAGCGCAAAGCGTACCAGCGGCACGCCCGGCTGTACGGTGTCGCCCACCTCGACCATCTTGCGCACCAGTTGCCCGTCAAACGGTGCGATCGCCCGCGCATCACGCAGCTTGGCATCGATTTCTTCCAGCATGGAACGGGCGCGCAGTACCGCTGCCTCGGCCTGCTTGACCTGGGAGACAGAGGAAAACAGTTCGGCATGGCGTTCGACACTGGGGTCGCCATAGCCCATCCAGTCACCGACGTTGCGGGTGAACAGATTATCGAACAGGGTCGGCATGCCCATGCCCGGCATGGTACTCGGGCTTTTCGAGCGCGGTGCAATCAGTTCCCGGTTGTACTGAACCTGTGCATTGCGCAGATTGGCTTCGGCATTGGCCAGCTGAGCCAGGGCCGCCCGGCGCTTGGCCACCAGATCATCGTCGTTGATCGCCACCAGCAGGCTGCCCTTCTTGAAGAAATCGCCCTCGGAACCCGCGATGTATTGCACCCGCCCGGGAATCTGGGCGCTCAGCGTCACCTCCTTGAAGGGGATGATGGTGCCACCGATCTTGATCTTGTTGGCCACCTCGGCGGCCTCCACCGTCATCAGCTGCCATGCGGAGGCAGGAGCGGCGAAAGCGGTCAGCGAACAGGCAACCAGCAGTGCGGAATATCGGGAGAGGCTTCTAATCATTGTTTTTTCAACCGTTTATCGTGGTACCCGGCAGTCGTCCATGCCATCGGCAACGACCGCCCGCCAGCCAGCACCAGACGGAGGGAACTCGGGCATCAAGCGCTGGAGTCTATCAAGATTACAAAAACCACGCATTGACTTCGATTTATTTTTTTAGTGCGGGCCAATGCCTTTGGCGGTGGTTTGATCAAGTATATTAGCTTATTAGCATATAATCAATCGGGTATTCAGCCATCTGACGAAAAACTGCGCACTATCCACTCGGCCAGCAGCAGGTCTTCCGGGTGCGTGATCTTGATATTGCGCCGGTCTCCTCGTACCAGGCGCGGTGAATAGCCGGCCAATTCCATCGCCGATGCATCGTCGGTCAGTGGAGCGTCATCGGATATGGCCAGCTCCAGGGCCTTGATGAGCAGGTAAAGCCTGAAGGCTTGCGGTGTAAGGGCCTGCCACAAGCCGTCTCGCGGCACGGTATCGAGCACTCGGGGTGGAGCCTTGCCCGTCGAGTCGCTGCGCTTGAGCGTATCGGCCACCGGCGTGGCCAGCAGGGCTCCGTTGTCATCCTCCAGGGCCTGATCGATGAGCCGATCCAGGTCCTCCTCCAGCAGAAACGGCCGCACCGCGTCATGGACCAGCACCAACGCATCGGTACCCAGATGGCCATGAAGCCTGAGCAATGCGGCATGGACAGAGTGCAGCCGTTCAACGCCTCCGGTGCTAAGCAGCAGCGGCTTTTGGTGCTGGAAGCCCAGTCGCTGCCAGCGATCGTCCTGAGGCGCCAGCGCCAGCACGGCGCCTTCGACACGCGGATGATCGAGCAGTTGGAAGAGGCTGTGTTCGAGCAGGCTGCGGCCACCGACCCGCAGGTATTGCTTGGGAAGATCGGCGCCCATGCGCCGTCCGACGCCACTGGCGGGCACCACCGCCCAAACCGGAAGGCTCATCGGCCCTGACCCTCTGGCTGGGGGCGACCGATGATCTGGTAGAAGGTTTCCCCCTTGCGCACCATGCCCAGATCCTGCCTGGCTTGCTCCTCGTAGGCGTCAAAGCCCTGCTGCAGGTCGAGCACCCTCGCCTCCAACCGGCGGTTGCGCACCTCGAGTTCGCGCAGCCGCTGCTTCTGTCGCTCGAGCTCCTTGCTCAGCTGCACCACTTCGGACAGACTGCCGTCTCCGAACCACAGGCGGTACTGCAGCGTGACAAATGCCAGCGCCAGCGCGAGCAGCAGCCATTTCATCGCGTGTCGGGCGCGCCAGAGCGCCGCGGATCAGAGACTTCGGAAGGCGCTTTTGCCGGGAAAGCGGGCCTGATCGCCCAGCAGTTCCTCGATGCGCAACAGCTGGTTGTACTTGGCCACCCGGTCGGAACGGGACAGGGAACCGGTCTTGATCTGACCGCTGTTGGTGGCCACGGCGAGATCGGCGATGGTGACATCCTCTGTTTCCCCGGAACGGTGTGAGACCACCGCAGTATAGCCCGCATCATGGGCCATCGAAATGGCATCCAGAGTTTCGCTGAGGGTACCGATCTGGTTGAACTTGATGAGGATGGAATTGGCGATCTTTTCCTCGATACCGCGCTTGAAGATTTCGGTATTGGTCACGAACAGATCATCGCCGACCAGTTGCACGCGCTGCCCCAATGCCTCGGTGAGTCTGGCCCAGCCTTCCCAGTCGTTTTCGGCCATGCCGTCCTCGATACTGATGATCGGATACTGATCGACCCAGCCCTTGAGGTATTCGGTGAACCCAACGGCATCGAAACTGCGATTTTCCGACGCCAGCACATAGTGACCGTCCGAGTAGAACTCGGAGCTGGCGGCATCGAGTCCCAGGCAGATGTCGTCACCGGGCTTGAAGCCGGCCAGTTCGATGGCCTCCAGAATCACTTCGATGGCTTCCTCGTTGGCCGACAGGTCAGGCGCGAAGCCCCCCTCATCGCCAACCGCAGTGTTGAGGCCGCGCCCGGAAAGCACGGATTTCAGCGCATGAAACACCTCGGTGCCGTAACGCAGGGCTTCGGAGAAACGCGGCGCACCGACCGGAAGTATCATGAACTCCTGAAGATCGACGCTGTTGTCGGCATGTTCGCCTCCGTTGATGATGTTCATCATCGGTACCGGCAGGGTTACCGCCGCATCACCGCCGAGGGAACGGAACAGCGGCAGACCGCTGGATACCGCCACCGCATGGGCATTGGCCAACGATACCGCGAGTATGGCGTTGGCACCCAGGCGGCTTTTGTTGTCCGTGCCGTCGAGTTCGATCATCGCCTGATCGAGCGCGCGCTGATCCTGTGGATCGAAACCCCGCACGCACTCGGCAATCTCTGCATTGACATGGCCGACGGCCTTGAGCACGCCCTTTCCGCCGTAACGGGCCGGGTCGCCATCACGCAATTCGATGGCTTCGCGTTCGCCGGTGGAAGCACCGGAAGGCACCGCGGCGCGGCCGATGCTGCCGTCGGACAGACTGACTTCCGCTTCCACGGTCGGATTGCCCCGGGAATCGAGTATCTCCCGGCCCTTGATTCGAGTAATGCTCGTCATGTGTTTCTCCTTGAGATCAGATTGCTGATGGGTGCCCGCCGGTGATCGATGACGAGCTTTACCGGCTACATGAACCCCTGTTCATGCAGCGTCTGGGATTTGACCGTCCGGTCGAGGGCTTTCAAAACCTCGAGCAGACTGCGCATCTGGCCAAGCGGCCAGGCATTGGGGCCGTCACTGAGGGCTGCGTCCGGGTCGGGATGGGTTTCCATGAACAGCCCGGAGACACCCGCGGCCACTGCCGATCGGGCGAGGACCGGCACGAACTCGCGCTGCCCGCCGCTGCGGCTGCCCTGCCCGCCCGGCAACTGCACCGAATGGGTGGCGTCGAACACCACGGGAACGCCGGTCTCGCGCATCACCGCCAGGGCGCGCATGTCGGAGACCAGATTGTTGTAACCGAAGCTGACACCGCGCTCACAGGCCATGATCCGGTCATTGCCGGTGGCCCGGGCCTTGTCGATGACGTGTTTCATGTCCCAGGGGGCGAGAAACTGCCCCTTCTTGATGTTGACCGGCTTTCCGGCGGCGGCGACCCGCTGGATGAAGTTGGTCTGGCGGCAGAGGAAGGCCGGAGTCTGCAGCACATCGACCACGGACGCCACCTCGTCGATCGGCGTGTCCTCATGGACATCGGTCAGCACCGGTACTCCGACCTCGGCGCGTACCCGTTCGAGGATACGCAAGCCCTGTTCGAGGCCCGGCCCGCGAAAACTGTCGCCGCTCGAGCGATTGGCCTTGTCGAAGGAAGACTTGTAGATGAAAGGGATACGGAGATCCTCACAGATCCGTTTCAACTGGGCCGCGGTCTCCAGGGCCAGCGCCTCGGATTCGATGACACAGGGGCCGGCAATCAGAAACAGCGGACGGTCCAGCCCGGCTTCGAACCCGCAGAGCTTCACGCCTGGGCCTCGGAGGCATTGGCCAGTTGTTCCAGCTCCTGCTTGTGTTCCTGCTGATATTTCAATGCCGCGCTGACGAAACTCTTGAACAGCGGGTGTCCTTCACGCGGCTGTGAGGTGAATTCCGGATGGAACTGGCAGGCCACGAACCACGGGTGGTCGGAAAGCTCGATCATTTCCACCAATTCACCGTCCACCGACACACCGGAGATGACCAGGCCGGCGTTCTGCAAGGGTTCCAGGTAGTTGTTGTTGAACTCGTAGCGGTGGCGGTGGCGCTCGGAGATGACCTCCGCACCTTCGTAAGCGCGCTGGGATACCGTGCCCGGCACCAGCTTGCACGGCTGGGCGCCGAGCCGCATGGTGCCGCCCAGATCGGAGTTCTCGTCACGCTTCTCGATGCTGCCGTCGATGTTCTTCCATTCGGTGATCAGGCCGATCACCGGTTCGGGCGTCTTCGGATTGAATTCGCTGCTGTGGGCATGGTGCAGTCCGGCCACATTGCGCGCGAACTCGATCACCGCAACCTGCATGCCAAGGCAGATCCCCAGATACGGCACCTTGCGCGTGCGGGCATAATGCACCGCGCGAATCTTGCCTTCGACCCCGCGGCTGCCAAAGCCGCCGGGCACCAGGATCGCATCCAGTCCTTCCAGCAGGTGTTCACCCTCGGTCTCGATGCGATCGGAGTCGATCTTGACGATGTTGACCCTGGTGCGGGTGTGGATGCCGGCATGGGCCAGCGCCTCGTTGAGTGACTTGTAGGCGTCGGTGTGCTCGATGTACTTGCCGACGAAACCGATATTGACCTCGTGCTCCGGGTGTTCCAGCGCCTTGACGATGCGGTCCCAGTCCGACAGATCCGCCGGCGGGGCTTCGAGGCCGAATTTCTGGATGACGATGTCGTCCAGCCCCTGCTCATGCAGTTCACGGGGAATCTTGTAGATATGGTCCACATCCACCGCGGAAATGACCGCTTCGGGACTGACATTGGTGAACAGGGCGATCTTGCGCCGCTCGTCATCGGGCACCGGCCGGTCGGCTCGGCACAACAGAATATCCGGCTGGATGCCGATGGAACGCAGCTCCTTTACCGAGTGTTGGGTCGGCTTGGTCTTGATCTCGCCGGCGGCCGGTATGTAGGGCACCAGTGTCAGGTGCATGAACAGCACCTTGTCATGGCCCAACTCGACACCCAGCTGGCGGATCGCTTCCATGAACGGCAGGGATTCGATGTCGCCGACGGTACCGCCGATTTCCACCAGTACGATATCGGCATCGTTGGTGCTGCTCAGCACCGAATGCTTGATCTGGTCGGTGATGTGAGGGATGACCTGCACCGTGGCGCCCAGGTACTCGCCACGACGCTCCTTGGCGATGACGGTCTCGTAGATGCGCCCGGTGGTGTAGTTGCTGCGCTTGCTCATGCGGATGCCGGCGAAGCGTTCGTAATGGCCCAGATCCAGATCGGTCTCGGCACCGTCGTCGGTGACATAGACCTCGCCATGCTGGAACGGACTCATGGTGCCCGGATCCACATTGATGTAGGGATCGAGCTTGATCATGTTGATGCTGAGTCCGCGAGCCTGAAGAATGGCGCCCAGAGAGGCAGACGCAATGCCCTTGCCCAGTGATGAAACCACACCACCGGTAATGAAGATGAATCGGCTCATAAAATGATGAAAGAAGCGCGCACAGCGAGAGTTCCGGACGGGCGGGAAGCCTAACAGATCGGCTTTTTCAACTCAATCGGATTGCGCGCGGCAGACGGTCCGAAGGGCGGATTTCGCAGGGGCTTTGCACGGCCCGCAAGCCACGGTTGAAACGGGCTGCCGCGGACGGAGGAGGCCGATCAGCCCGGTCGTCGCGCCAGCAAGACCGCCCTCAATGGCGCCGGATGACCTTCGACCGTATGCGAAGGATCTGACGCATCCAGGCACTGAGGCAATGACTCGAATGTCATCCACTCCGTACTGCGCTGTTCCTCGGTGGTGGTGCGGCTGACATCCACGCAGCGGACATCAATGAACCCGCTGCGTTTCAGCCAGTGCTCGAGTTCGGGCACGGAAGGCAGAAACCAGACATTGTTCATCCGCGCGTAGCGCCCTTCTGGCACCAGCACTTGTCCCCTGCCACCTTCCACGACCAGAGTCTCCAGGCACAGCTCACCCCCCGGTCTGAGCAAGCCCTTGAGCTGGATCAGATGGTCGAAGGGCGAACGGCGGTGGTAGAGCACGCCCATGGAAAACACCGTATCGAACCACTGCATGTTGGCCGGCATCGCCTGTACCGTCAGCGGCAGCAGGTGGATGCGCGGGTCGCGCAGGTAATGCCAGGCGGCAAGAAACTGCAGATTGAACAGCACTGACGGGTCGATGCCCAACACCAGTTCCGGCGCGTCCGCCAGCATGCGCCAGGCATGGTAGCCATTGCCGCAACCCACATCGAGTATGCGGCGGCCGCGCAAATCGCTCAGATGCGGCCTGACCCGGTCCCATTTCCAGTCGGAACGCCATTCGCTGTCGATGCCCACATCGGCAAAACGCCAGGGACCCTTGCGCCAGGGACTCAGCCCCATCAGGGCCGTTTTCAAGGAATCGGGGGCGGCGCAGCGGCCCTCGATGGTGACCGCCGCCCGGACGTAGTGCCCGCGGGCACCCTCGATGGGCGGCAATGCCTCCAGAGCCGCGGACCAGCGCGCGTAATCACCGTGATGCTCCGGCGTGAACCACTTTGCCGACTGCTCTTCGAGGTCGGCGACCCAGCCCGAAAAGCCGGCCTGGCGCAAGCGTTCGAACAGCGGCTGGTGGTCCGGGCGCGCCCGACTCATGCCTTGACCGCCAGCCAGGAGACGAACAACAGACCGCGAAAACATTCGTCGATTTCCACGAAACCGGCCTCGCGCATGCGTTGTCGGTGCTCGGCCTCGGTATCCGGCAGCAGTACCTTCTCCAGCGCACTGCGCTTCTGGCTGATCTCCAGATCGCTGTAACCCTGGGTCTTCTTGAAGGCCTGATAGAGTTCAGTCATCCGCCGCTGCAGGGCGGCATCGGGGTAGCGGATTTTCTCGGTCAGCACCAGCGCCCCGCCCGGCCTCAGCCCTGTGTGAATACGCCGCAGCAATTCCAGCCGCTGAGCCGGGTCGATGAACTGCAAGGTCAGGTTGAGCACCACCAGCGAGGCGTCCTCGATGGGCAGATCCGTGATGTCGGCGCACTGCCAGTCGATGGGCAAACCGTGATGCCGGCTACGGCAGCGTTCGATCATTGCCGGAGAGTTGTCCACCGCGACGATCCGCGCCTGCTCGCCGGCCTGCCGTGCCAGCACGCGCGCCGCCAGTCCGGTGGAGCAGCCCAGGTCGTAGACACGACTGTCGGGCTGGACGAACACATCGCCATAGAGCGCGATCAGCCTCAACAGCAGGTCATAGCCGGGTACCGACCGACCGATCATGTCGTCGAAGACCCGCGCCACCTCTTCATCGAACTCGAAGGCGCGGACTTCCGACCAGGCGCGGGCGAACACCCGGTCACGGGCGGTATCGTCAGGGGTGATCTTGCTCACAAACTCTCTTCGCATGGATGCTAGAATGCCGGCCCGGATTATCGCACAGGAACCGCAACACCATCATGCTCAAGAAATGCCTCTACCCCGTCGCCGGCTACGGCACCCGTTTTCTGCCCGCCACCAAATCCATGGCCAAGGAGATGCTGCCCATTGTCGACAAGCCGCTGATCCAGTACGCGGTGAGCGAAGCGATGGACGCCGGGCTGATCGAGCAGGCCTTCGTCACCGGCCGCACCAAGCGCTCGATCGAAGACCATTTCGACATCAGCTACGAACTGGAAAACGAGATCCGCGGCAGCAGCAAGGAAGACAAGCTGGCCGAGATCCGGCACATCCGCGAGCAGTGCGTGTTTACCTACACGCGACAGAAACAGATGCTGGGCCTCGGACACGCCATACTCACCGGCGAGCCGCTGATCGGCAACGAAGCCTTTGGCGTCATCCTCGCCGATGACCTGTGCATCGCCGACGGAGACGGGGTGATGAAACAGATGGCCGACCTGTACCGCGAGCACCGCTGCAGCATCGTTGCCATCGAGGAAGTGCCGCGCGAGGATACCGCCAAGTACGGAGTGATCGCCGGCGAGGCCATCGCCGATGACCTGTACCGCATCACCGACATGGTGGAAAAGCCGGCGCCGGAGCAGGCGCCGAGCAGCCTGGCCATCATCGGCCGCTACATCCTCACCCCCGACATCTTCGATTTCATACGCGCAACCCGCCCGGGCGCCGGAGGGGAGATTCAGATCACCGATGCTCTGTTGCAGCAGGCACGCCAGGGACGGGTGCTGGCCTACCGGTTCAAGGGGCGGCGTTTCGATTGCGGTAGCCTGCACGGCTTCGTCCAGGCCACCAACTACTGTTTCGAAAAGTTTCACCGCCCGGACGAATAACTCCGCTCCAGCCCGACCACCCGATCGCCCTCCATGCGCAAGGGTATCCGGCCGCGGCGCCAGGGCGGCACACCCGCCTGCTGGAACAGCCGCTTGAGCCGGTGCCGGTTGCGCTTTTGCACGGCCAAAGGAAGCGTATCGCGGCAAACCACATCGCGGTCAGGTGCCTCTTCATGCAAGGCGCAGAGGTACCAGGCGCCGCGATAACGCCGCAGTACCGCCGTAGCCAGCCGGACCTCCGGTTGCGCATCCTCGCGCGCCCCGCTCTGTTCCACAAGCTGCTCCAACCGCCGCCGGTCAATGGCATGACCGGCCTGCAACAGCCAATGGCGCAGCAGGTTCTTCTGACGCGCAGCATTCAGTTTCTGCAGGGAATCCAGGTCGACACAGAGCTGTTCCGCGAAGGGCCGGTCGATCAGGCAGTGCCGCGCATCCATTCTGGCCAGCTGTGTCAGCAGACCTGCAGTTTCCGATTGCCAGTCGGCCGCCTGTTTGAGGCTGGACGCGGCTGCAGGCCAGCGCTCGCTCAGCAACGGCAGCACGCGGTGGCGCAGGAAATTGCGGTCGGCATGGAGTTCGACATTGCTCGGGTCTTCGACCCAGTCGAGACCCGCCTCGCGCACACAGTTATGAATGTCCCTCCGTGTCATGTCCAGCAGGGGCCTCAGCAGCCAACCCCGGCCCAGCGGCCGCAACCGGGCAATGCCTGCCAGCCCGGCCGGGCCGGCACCACGCATCAGAGCGAGCAGCAGGGTTTCCGCCTGGTCATCGCGATGGTGAGCGGTGAGCAGGGCGCTGCGGGCGTCCAGCCCATCGGCAAACAGCCGGTAGCGGGCCTCGCGGGCAGTGGCTTCGAGATTGGGCTGATCCGGATCGAGACGGAGACGGTCGATGCGGCATTCGATGCCGTACCGCCGCGCGGCAATACGCGCCTGTTCGGCCATGGCGTCGGCATTGGGCTGCAATCCGTGATGGACATGCCACAGTCCGAGTTCGTAGTGTTCTCGGAATGGCTGCAACAGGTGCAGCAAGGCGACCGAATCGATGCCCGCGCTGTAGGCCACCCACAGACGGTCGACCTCCCCGGGCAGGGCCTGCAGCGCGGGCCGCAGGTCCATCAATTCTCGCTGTAGGCGCCGTAGTTCATCAGCTTCTGGTAACGCTGGTCCAACAGCTTGTCGATGCCGATGGACTGCAAGCGGTCGATGTCCTCGATCAGCTGCTCGCGCAGGGTTGCGGCCATCTGTTCCGGATCGCGGTGCGCGCCGCCGAGAGGCTCGGGGATGATGTTGTCGATCAGTTCCAGCTCCTTCAGCCGTTCGGCGGTGATGCCCAGGGCTTCGGCCGCCTGCGGCGCCTTGTCGGCCGATTTCCACAGGATGGACGCACAACCCTCTGGCGAAATCACCGAATAGGTCGCGTACTGGAGCATGTTGATGCGGTCACCGACCGCTATCGCCAACGCACCCCCGGATCCGCCCTCCCCGGTGATGGTGCTGATGATCGGCGTCTTCAGTTCAGCCAATACATAGAGGTTGCGCGCGATGGCTTCGCTCTGGCCGCGCTCCTCGGCGCCGATGCCGGGATAGGCACCGGGCGTGTCCACCAGCGTGATCAGCGGCAGCTTGAATTTTTCCGCCAGCCGCATCAGGCGCATTGCCTTGCGGTAACCCTCCGGCCGCGGCATGCCGAAATTGCGCTTGATCTTCTCCTTGGTATCGCGGCCTTTCTGCTGCCCGATAACCATCACCGGTTTGCCATCCAGGCGGCCGATGCCGCCGACCATGGGCGCATCATCGGCATAACAGCGGTCACCGTGGAGGAATTCGAAGTCCTCGAAGACGCGATCGATGTAGTCCAGTGCGTAGGGGCGGTTGGGGTGGCGGGCAAGCTGGGAAATCTGCCAGGGCGTCAGTTTGGAAAAGATCGACTGGGTCAGGGTCTCGACCTTGTTCTGAAGGGTGGCAATCTCTTCGGTGATGTTGATGTCGGAGTCGTCGGTGACGAAACGCAGTTCTTCGATCTTGGCTTGCAACTCGGCGATCGGCTGCTCGAATTCGAGGAAATTGGGATCCATCGTATGCTTCTTGGGTGGCGGGTTCAGGCGGGCATTGTAGCCGCTTGCAGTAGCAGTGTCAGCCGCCAAGGCTGCGCCGGATTCGCTCGAGTTCCGCCACCGGATCGGCAGCCTGGGTGATCGGCCGCCCAATGACCAGATAGCTGGCGCCGGCCTCGATCGCCTCCCGCGGGGTCATCACCCGGGACTGGTCACCCAACGCGCTGCCCTCGGGCCTGATGCCCGGCGTCACTAGCAGCGGGGCATCACCATGGGCGGCGCGCAGCTCCGCCGCCTCCCATGCCGAGCAGACCATTCCGTCGAGTCCTGCATCGAGCGCCAGCCGGGTCAGCTCCATCACCTCCTTCTCCAGGGGCCTGTCGATGCCGATCTCGGCCAGGGTGCGCGAATCCATGCTGGTCAGCAGTGATACGGCGATCAGCCTGGGCCGTAGCGGCGCCGCTTCCACCGCTTCGCGCGCGGCTTCGAGCATGGCCCGACCACCCAGTGCATGCACATTGACCATCCATACACCCAGCCGGCTGGCCGCGGCCACTGCTCCGTACACCGTATTGGGGATGTCGTGAAACTTGAGGTCAAGAAAGACCTCATGACCCAGGTCGCCCAGTCGGCGAACCAGATCCGGGCCTTCAGCGGTAAACAGCTCCTTGCCGACCTTCAAGCGGCACAATCCGGCGGGGATGCGGCGAGCGAATTCCAGTGCCGGGCTGGCTTCCGGGTAGTCCAGGGCAACGATGATTCTGGGGTCTTCGGGGGATGACATGCAGTACTCCTGCGTTCAGACGGGTTTGAAACTGGACCAGGACTTGCAACTCGGGCATTGCCACTGAAGACTGCGCGATCCGTAACCACAGCTCTGGCAACGCCAGGCCTCACGCTTGCGGTTGAGGGTTTCCAGGTAACGGGTCAGTTCCGGCCAGAAGCCCTGCAACTGCTGGGCACGGGCAGGCGACTTGAAGTAGTGGAAACAGAAGTCCATCAGTTGCAGCGAACCCGGCTGGCGCAAGGCCTGGCGCAGAAAATCAAGCAGCTCATCGTGTCGATTCTGGTCCCGGTAGAGCTGCAGGACTTCCAGCGCCACATCCGGTGACGGATGCCGGTCGTACAGGGCGCGCATGAAATCCAGCCCGGCTTCAGCGTCACCACTGGAGGCAAACAATCGCCGAGCCGGCTCGATGAAGCATTCGGCAAACTCGGGCAAACGCTCAGCGGCCTGCTCCAGCCGCTTGATCGCCTTGCGCGTTTCCCCCTGGCGTTGCAGGATGTCGATCAACAGCAATTCGGCCCTCAGGCACTGGCTGTCGGTGTCCAGCGCCTGCCGGGAAAGTTCGCGGGCGAGGCGGGTATTGCCCCGTTCCAATGCCTGTTGCGCCTGCTCGCAGAGACTGTGGCTGAGCAGCAATCGGCTTTCCGGATTTTTCAGCTGTTGAAGCCGTTGGGCCACTTCGGAGGCATCGTTCCATGAATGCTCGATGCTGTAGATATCGAACAACCGGCGCAGCGCATTCTCGTGCCGGGGCCGGATCTGCAGCAGTTCCTTGTACAGGTTTTCTGCACGGTCCAGCAGGCCGGCCTTGAGGTAGTCCTCGGCCAGTTCGGTCAGCGCCATGATCCGCTGTTGCGGGTCCAGATTGGGTCGTGCCAGCAGGTTCTGGTGAATCTTGATCGCCCGGTCCACCTCGCCCTTGGAACGAAACAGGTTACCGAGCGCGAGATGGGTCTCAATGGTGTCGCCATCTACCTTGATCAGCTCGACGAAGAGATCGATGGCCTTATCGGGCTGATTGGACAACAGGTAGTTGAGGCCCTGGATGTAGGAACCGGCACAATCGCCGGAATCGGGCTCGGGTTCGCGGCGGGACGGAACCGAAAAGCGTCCGATCAGCCAGCCGACCAGCAGGGTAACGAGAATGATGGCAAGCAGATCGATATCCATAAGCGCCGCCATTCTACAGGGACGCCCCGTTCTTTGACAGGGCGCAGGAGCTGGAGATGCGTAACCGGTGCCTCAGCGGCGGGGTGGCTTCTGGTTGTTGGCGCGGTCGCGCAGTTCCTTGCCTGGCTTGAAGTGGGGAACGTATTTACCCGGCAGTTGCACCTTCTCGCCGGTTTTCGGATTGCGCCCCATGCGGGGTGGGCGGTAATGCAGACTGAAGCTGCCGAAACCGCGGATCTCGATGCGGTCGCCCTGCGCCAGGGCGCTGCTCATCATTTCGATGAGACTCTTGACTGCGATTTCCACATCCTTGTAGTTGAGATGACTCTGACTGCGCGCCAGGTTGTCGATCAGGTCGGAACGGGTCAGTGAAGGCGTGAAATCACGGTCGGTCATGTCGGATGAGGCAGGCAAAAGCTCAGAATACCGTTAGATTGTTCAAAATACCTCGAAAAATCAAGGACTTTTAAAAGTATTTGCATATTTTGGGCAAAAAAAGGGAGCCGAACGCGTTCGGCCCCCTGTTTGCCGGGTGACGAGGCTTACTCGCTGCCCAGTTTTTCCTTCAGCAGATCACCAAAGCTGGTGGTCGCGGAAGTGTCGGCGCTGGCGGTGTAATCCTGCAGCGCTTCGGCCTCCTCGTCGGCATCCTTGGCCTTGATCGAAAGGAAGACCTGCCGGTTCTTGCGGTCCATTCCGGTAATCTTGGCTTCCACCTCGTCGCCTTCGCTGAGGAAGGTGCGGGCATCCTCGACGCGGTCGGTGGCCATTTCGGAGGCGCGCAGCACGCCCTCGATGCCCTCGCCCAGATCGACGATCGCCGCCTTCGGCTCGACCGAAATGACGGTACCCTTGACGATGCTGCCTTTCGGGTGTCTGCCGATGAAGTTGGAGAAGGGATCCTTGTCCAGCTGTTTGATACCCAGCGAGATACGTTCGCGCTCGGGGTCGATCGACAGCACCATGGCCTCGACTTCCTGCCCCTTGCTGTAGTTGCGCACCGCTTCGTCACCGGACTGGTTCCACGACAGGTCGGTCAGGTGAATCAGGCCATCGATATTGCCTTCCAAACCGACGAAGATGCCAAAATCGGTGATCGACTTGATCTTGCCGGTGATGATGTCGCCCTTGTTGTGGCTGGCGGCGAACTCGTCCCAGGGGTTCGGCATGCACTGTTTCATGCCCAAGGAGATGCGGCGGCGCTCCTCGTCGATCTCGAGGATCATCACCTCGACTTCGTCACCCAGGTTGACGACCTTGTTCGGGTTGACGTTCTTGTTGGTCCAGTCCATTTCGGAGACATGCACCAGACCTTCGACGCCGTCCTCGATCTCGACGAAACAACCGTAGTCGGTGATGTTGCTGACGCGGCCGAACAGACGGGAGCCTTCCGGATAGCGGCGGGTGATGTTGACCCAGGGGTCATCGCCCAGTTGCTTGAGGCCGAGGGACACGCGGTTCTTCTCGCGGTCGAACTTGAGCACGATGACATCGATCTCCTGACCGATCTCGACCACTTCGGAGGGGTGCTTGACCCGCTTCCAGGCCATGTCGGTAATGTGCAGCAGGCCGTCGATGCCGCCCAGATCGAGGAACGCACCGTAATCGGTCAGGTTCTTGACAATGGCCTTGATGATCATGCCTTCCTTCAGGTTTTCGAGCAACTTCTCGCGTTCCTCGCTGAACTCCTGCTCGACAACGGCGCGGCGGGAGACCACCACATTGTTGCGTTTCTGGTCGAGCTTGATGATCTTGAACTCCAGGTCCTTGTCTTCCAGATAGGTGGTGTCGCGTACCGGTCGTACATCGACCAGGGAACCGGGCAGGAAGGCGCGGATGTCGCCGATATCGACGGTGAAACCGCCCTTGACCTTGCCGGTGATGCGGCCGGTGACGATCTCGTCGTTTTCCAGGGCCTGTTCGAGACGGGCCCAGGCACGGGCACGCTTGGCCTTTTCGCGGGACAGGCGGGTCTCGCCGTATCCGTCTTCGATGGCTTCGAGAGCGACTTCGACCTGGTCGCCGATCTTGACTTCCAGCTCGCCGTTCTCGTCGAGGAACTGTTCGATCGGGATCACGCCCTCGGACTTGAGTCCGGCATTGACAATGACCACATCGCGCTTGATGTCCACCACTTCGGCGGTGATGATCTCACCCACGCGCATGTTGGTCTGAGCGATGCTTTCCTCAAACAGTTCAGCAAAATTTTCTGACATGGAGTTACCTAAAGAATAGAGAATGATCCGGGCAGGGAACCCGAAATCACGGTTCACGTTGAACATACAAGCCAGAGCTGGCGCTCCGGCTCACCAAAAAAGTCGTCGGCAGGAAGGCGAGTCAGTCGTTGACGGGCGCGCGGCCCGCATTGACATCCTCAATGTGTTGCATGACCAGATCGAAGACCTGATCGAGATCCATCATGCTCGAATCGACAATGATTGCATCCGGAGCAGGAACCAGCGGCGAGACGCTGCGATTGCGGTCGCGCTCGTCGCGATCCTCGATTTCCCGAAGCAAGTCAGCCATATTAGCCTCGATACCCATATTTTTCAACTGCTTGTAGCGTCTTTTCGCCCGCTCCTCGGCCGAGGCATGAAGGAAAATCTTGATCCGCGCATCGGGAAACACGGTGGTACCCATGTCGCGGCCGTCGGCAACCAGTCCGGGAGGCTGCAGAAAATCGCGCTGAATCTGCAGCAGGCGCTCGCGTACCGCGGGATAGGCGGCGATGATGGAGGCCGCGCGGGCCGTCTCCTCGCTGCGGATGTCGGAAGAGACATCCTCGCCGTCGAGATAGGGTACGGTGAGTTCATCGCCGCGCTCGAAGCGGATGTCGAGGTCGCGAATGGCCTCCAGCACCGCCGATTCGTCGTGCAGGTCGACGCCGGATTTCAGCGCCTTCAGGGCCGCCAGGCGGTAAATGGCACCGGAATCCAGGATATGGAAACCCAGCGCCCGTGCCACGCGCAGGGCCAGACTGCCCTTGCCGGCTCCGCTGGGTCCATCGATGGTGATCACATAGGGCGTCATTCAGCGTCTTCCTCCACCGTCTCCGCGGCATCGGCAGTGGATTCGATCTGCAGTCCGGCCTCAGCGGCCAGCGCCACGAACCCCGGGAAGGAGGTATCGACATTGTCGCAATCGTGGATCTCGATGCTGCCACTGGCACGCAGGGCCGCCACCGCAAAGGCCATCGCAATCCGGTGATCGCCTTCTGAATCGACGCGCCCGCCGTTGAACACCGTCTGCCCGGGGTTGCCCTCGATCTCGATGCCATCGGGCATGGCGCGCGCGGTGATGCCCAGCGTCTGCAGGCCGTCGGCCATGACCTGAATGCGGTCCGATTCCTTGACCCGCAACTCCTCGGCACCGGTCAGCCGGGTCACACCCTCCGCACAGGCGGCGGCGATGAACAGGGCCGGAAACTCGTCGATGGCGCGCGGAACCGTTTCCGTGGGGATGTCGATACCCTTGAGCGGCGCATGGCGCACCCGCAGATCGGCGACCGGTTCGCCTCCGGCCTCGCGCTCATCGAGGATTTCGATGTCCGCGCCCATCAACCGCAGGATATCGATGACGCCGGTACGGGTCGGGTTGATGCCGACATGGGTCAGCAGCAGCTCGCTGCCGGGCGCTATGCTGGCAGCAACCATGAAGAAGGCCGCCGAGGAAATGTCCGCCGGTACCTCGATGGCGCCGCCGGTGAGGACGCCGCCGCCGTTGAGGCAAACCCGTCCGTCGGTGCTGTGCACCGGATAGCCGAAGCCGCGCAGCATGCGTTCGGTGTGATCGCGGGTCGGCGCCGGTTCGCTGATGCAGGTCTCCCCCTCGGCATAGAGGCCGGCGAGCAGCAGCGCGGACTTGACCTGGGCGGAGGCCACCGGCATCGAGTAATCGATGCCGTGCAGCGACTGCCCGCCGCGTATGTGCAGCGGCGCGGTGCCCTCTGGCAGGCATTCGATGACCGCGCCCATATGGGTCAGCGGGTTGATGATGCGCAGCATTGGCCGGCTGGACAGGGAAGCATCGCCGGTGAGTATGCTGTCGAAGGGCTGCCCCGCGAGCAGCCCGGTCAGCAGCCGCATGCCGGTGCCGGAGTTGCCCATGTAGAGTTCGTGTTGCGGCGCCTGCAGGCCATGCAGTCCCACCCCGTGCACGCAGATGTCCTCGCCGTTGTCATCGATCTGCACGCCGAGATCGCGAAAGGCCTGCAGCGTCTTGAGGCTGTCCTCGCCATGCAGGAAACCGCTGATGTCGGTGACGCCCTCGGCGATGGAGGCCAGCATGATCGCACGGTGCGAAATGGACTTGTCGCCCGGCACCCGGAGCTCGCCACTGACGCTGGAAGAGGGTTGGCAGATGAAATCGGTCATGTTTCTGTACCTACAGGTGCTTCAGTTGATCACGGGTCTGCTTGGCGGAACGGAAATGTTCGAACAGGGCATCGGCATCGCGCTGGCGTATCGCCTCGGCCACTTCCTGCAGTTCGTGCTGGAAGCCTTCGATCAGTTCCAGCAGGGCTTCGCCGTTGGCCAGACAGACATCGCGCCACATTACCGGATCACTGGACGCGATTCGAGTGAAATCACGAAAACCGCCAGCGGCGTATTCGAAGATCTCGTCCTGATCGCTCATCTTCGAAAGGTGCGAGACCAGGGCGAAGGCCAGCATGTGCGGCAGATGTGAGGTGGCGGCCAGCACCCGGTCGTGATGGACCACGCTCATGCGCTCGACCTCGGCGCCGGCCGCCCGCCACATCGCCGAGACCCGTGCCTCGGCGGAAGCGTCGGTTTCGGCGACCGGCGTCAGGATCACCTTGCGCTCGCGAAACAGTTCGGCGAAGCCGGCTTCGACGCCGCTGTTTTCGGTGCCGGCAATGGGATGACCGGCAACAAAGCGCGGAAAATGGGCACCCAACTCGGCGCGGGCATCGGCCACCACCGTGGCCTTGGCGCTGCCGACATCGGTGATCACGCAACCGTCGGACAGATGCGGGGCGATGGCCGCAAACACGGGGCGGATCGCGCCCAGTGGAGTGGCGACCACCACCAGGTCGCAACCGCGCACGGCGTCGGCCGGATCCAGCGCATAGCTGTCGAGCAGACCCCGTTGGATGCCTTTTCTGAGGCTGTCCTCATTGCGGGCATGGCCCACCACATGCCCGACCACTCCGGCCTGTTTCAGCGCCAGCGACAGGGAACCTCCGATCAGGCCAACCCCGATGAGGCACAGGCGACGGATGCGAAAGCCGTCCTCGCTCACAGCTCGACCTTGGGATAGGACCCGAGGATCTTGAACAGTGCCGCCTGCTCCTGCAATTCCTCCAGCGCCTCGGCGACATGGGTTTCCGACTTGTGGCCGTCGATATCGATGAAGAACACATACTCCCACAGGCGGTTGGGCGACGGCCGGGATTCGATCTTGTTCATGCTGATGCCGTGCTCGGCCAATGGCTTGAGCAGGGCCAACAGGGCGCCGGGGCGATTCCGCGCGGAGAGCAGGATGGTGGTCTTGTCGTGTCCGCTGGGCGCCACTTCCATGTCGCCGATGACCATGAAACGCGTGGTGTTGTCGGCCAGGTCCTCGATGTTGACGTGGCAGACCCGCAAGCCGAAGATGTCCACCGCCTGCAGGCCGCAAATGGCGGCTGCGTCCGGTTCCTGGGCTGCCAGCCGCGCCGCCTCGGCGTTGCTGCTGACCGGAATCCGCTCGATATTGGGAAAATTCTGGTCCAGCCAGTTGCGGCACTGGGCAAAGGACTGCTGATGGGAGTAGATCCGCCGGATGTCGTGAGGGTCCTGGCTCAGATTGGCCAACTGGTGGTGAATGCGCACCTCCACTTCGCCGCAGACCTTGAGTTCGCTGTAGAGGAACATGTCGAGGGTATGGCTGATCACGCCCTCGGTGGAATTCTCCACCGGCACCAGACCGAAGTCGGCATGGCCGGCCTGCACCGCCGCGAACACATCGGGGATGCAACTCATCGGAATGGTATCCACCGAATGGCCGAAATGCTTGAGCGCGGCGGCCTGGGTGAATGTACCCTCCGGCCCGAGATAGGCGATCTTCAGCGGCTGTTCCAGCGCCAGGCAGGCCGACATCACCTCGCGGATCAGTCGTGCGGCCTCGCGGTCGGACAAGGGCCCGCTGTTCAGATCCTTGATCCGCTGGATCACCTCGGCCTCTCGATCGGGCCGGTAGAATTCCAGCCGTTCGCCCTCTTTCAGCTCCTTTTTCTTGGCTTCGGCCACGGCAATCGCGCATTCGGCGCGGCGATTGAACAGCTCCAGCAGCTGTTCATCGATGCTATCGATCTGCTGACGCAGTTTCTGCAGCTCACTGTTCATCTACAGGGCCCGGGCCTTGAGCACGCCATCGATGGCGCGGATCTGCTGCAGCACCGGTTCGGCGGGCGCGCTGTCGAGGTCCATCAGCGTGTAGGCGATGTCGCCCCGCGACTCGTTGGCCATGCGCTGGATGTTGATGTCATGCTGACCCAGAGCATGGGAGATCTGACCCACCATGTCGGGCCGGTTGGCGTTGACCACCGCCAGCCGGTGTTCGCTGCTGCGCGCCAGTCGCAATTCCGGGAAATTGACGGAATTGACCACATTGCCGTTTTCCAGGTAGTCGATCAGTTCGTCGGCCACCATCACCGCGCAGTTCTGTTCGGCTTCCACCGTGGACGCACCCAGATGCGGCAGCGTGATCACCCCTTCCCTGCCCTTGAGCAGATTGGAAGGAAAATCCGACACATAGGCGTGCAGCCGGCCCGATTGCAGCGCATCGAGTACCGCCGGGTCGTCCACGATGCCGTCGCGGGCAAAGTTCATCACCACCGCGCCCTGGGGCATGCGCGCAATGCGTTCGGCGTTGATCAGGTTGCGGGTGGCGTCGATCAGCGGCACATGCAGGGACAGGAAATCGGCCTGGGCGACCAGTTCGTCGGCGCTGCCCGCAGGCTGCACCTCGGAGGACAGGTTCCAGGCGCTTTTCACGCTGATGCCCGGATCGAAGCCGACCACCTTCATGCCCAGCGCTACCGCGGCATTGGCCACCTTGACGCCAATCGCGCCGAGACCGATCACGCCCAGGGTGCGGCCGGGCAATTCATAGCCGACGAACTGTTTCTTGCCGGCCTCCACGGCTTTGGCCACTTCGGCATCACTGCCGGAGAGCCCCTGGGTGTAGAACCAAGCGGGGCAGAGGTTGCGGCAGGCCAGCAGCATGCCGGCGATGACCAGTTCCTTGACCGCGTTGGCATTGGCGCCGGGCGCGTTGAACACGGCGATGCCCTGCCCGGTCATGCGTTCCACCGGAATGTTGTTGACGCCCGCCCCGGCACGGCCCACCGCCAGCAGCGAGGGAGGAATTTCCATGTCGTGCATCTTGAAGGAACGCAGCATGATGGCGTCCGGACTGGAAATCTCGGAGCCGACTTCGTAGCGATCGCGCGGGAAGCGCTCCAGCCCCTCGACCGCGATGTTGTTGAGCGTCAGAATCTTTTTCATCGCACTTACCCGTGCTGTTTGGCGAATTCATCCATGTAGGCGATCAGCGCATCCACGCCCTCTTCCGGCATCGCGTTGTAGATGCTGGCGCGCATGCCGCCCACCGAGCGGTGGCCCTTGAGGGTCTTCAGACCGCGTTCGGCCGCCCCTTCGAGAAACAGCGGATCCAGCGCCGGGTCCTTCAGTGTGAAGGGTACATTCATCCAGCTGCGGTGTTCCGGGCGCACGGGATTGGCATAGAAATCGCTGCCGTCGATGGCGGCGTAGAGCTTTTCCGCCTTGCGTCGGTTGATGTCTCCCATCGTTTCGAGTCCGCCGCGGCGCTTGATCCACTGGAACACCAGACCGGCCAGATACCAGGCATAGGTCGGCGGGGTGTTGTACATCGAGCCGGCGTCGGCATGGGTCTTGTAATTGAGCATGGCGGGCACGCTGTCGGCAGCCTGGCCGATCAGGTCGTCGCGGACGATCACCAGGGTCAGGCCCGCGGGTCCGACATTCTTTTGCGCGCCGGCGTAGATGATCCCGTAGCGGGAGACATCGATCGGCCGCGACAGGATCGTCGACGACATGTCGGCGACGATGGGCACATCGCCGGTATCCGGAAGCCCCGGGTATTCGACGCCACCGATGGTTTCGTTCGGCGTGATGTGCACATAGGCGGCGTCTTTGGACAGCTCCCATTCGGCGAAATCCGGCACCGAGTTGAAACCGTCGTCCTCGGAACTGGCGCAGACATGGACCTCACCATAGCGCCGCCCTTCGGCAATGGCCTTCTTCGACCAGGCACCGGTGTTGGCATAGTCGGCCTTGCCGCTGCGACCCATCAGGTTCAGCGGCACCATGGCGAACTGCTGGCTGGCGCCACCCTGCAAAAACAGCACCCGGTAGTTGTCGGGAATGGCCAGAAGATCGCGCAGATCCTGCTCCGCCTGCTCGGCGATGGACATGAATTCCTTGCCACGGTGGCTCATTTCCATCACCGACATGCCGCTGCCATGCCAGTCGGGCATTTCCTGCCGGGCCTGTTCGATCACTTCGGTCGGCAGCATCGCCGGACCGGCACTGAAGTTGAATACGCGTGTCATGGGATTTCCTGTGGTTTTCGGGATTCGGTCTATTCGGCCTCGGCTTCGGCTTCGTCGTCGGCGGCCACGGTCTCGATCTGTACCAGCTTCTCGCCCCGGGTCAGGCGGATCAGGGTCACGCCCTGGGTGTTGCGCGACATCACGGAGATGTCGGCCACCGGGGTGCGCACCAGTGTACCGGCATCACTGATCAGCATCACCTCGTCCTCGTCCCCGGCCTTGATGGCGCCGACCACGCGGCCGTTGCGCTGGGTGGTCTGGATCGAGATCACACCCTGGCCACCGCGGCCCTGACGCGAGAACTCGCTGGCGCGGGTGCGCTTGCCATAGCCGTTCTCGGTGGCGAAGAGGATGATCTCATCGCCATCGTCCAGCGCAATGAGGGAGATCACCCGGTCGCCCTTCTTCAAACGGATGCCGCGCACGCCGGCGGCGGTACGGCCCATCGCCCGTACCTCGGCCTCGGGGAAGCGGATGCCCTTGCCGGCGGCGGTAAACAGCATGATGTCGTTGTCACCGTGGGTGCGCTGGACGCCGACCAGATCATCGCCCTCGCGCAGGTCGATGGCGATGATGCCGGTGGAACGCGGCCGCGAGAAGGCTTCCAGCGGGGTACGCTTGACGGTGCCTTCGGCGGTGGCGAAGAAGATGAACTCGCCTTCCGCGTAGTCGCGCACCGGCAGGATCGCGGTGATGCGCTCGCCCTCGTCCAGCGGCAGCAGGTTGACCATCGGCCGGCCGCGCGCGTTGCGTGAACCGATCGGCAACTGGTAGACCTTCTGCCAGTACACCTTGCCATGATTCGAGAAGCACAGCAGCGTGTCGTGGGTGGAGGCGATGAACATCTTTTCGATGAAGTCTTCCTCCTTGACCCGCGTGGCAGCCTTGCCGCGGCCACCGCGCCGTTGCGCACTGTAGGCCTCCAGCGGTTGCGCCTTGGCGTAGCCAAGATGGCTGAGAGTGACCACGACCTCCTCGTCGTTGATCAGGTCTTCGACGGTCAGGTCCTGATGGTCGATGACGATCTCGGTGCGCCGTTCATCGGCGAACTGCTCCTTCATCTGCAACAGTTCCTTGCGGATCTCCTCCATCAGCCGCTGCTCGCGGCCGAGGATGTCGAGCAGATCCTCGATCTTGTCGAGAATCTCGCGGTATTCACTGATGATCTTGTCCTGCTCCAGCCCGGTCAGCTTGTGCAGACGCAGGTCGAGTATCGACTGGGCCTGTTTCTCGGTCAGCCGGTAGCGACCCTCGATCAGCCCGAACTCCAGCCCCAGCGCATCGGGGCGGGATGCGTCGGCTCCGGCACGCTCAAGCATCTCCAGTACGATGCCCGGATCCCAGGCGCGTTCCAGCAACGCAGCCTTGGCGATGGCCGGACTGGCGGAACGCTTGATCAGGGCAATGATCTCGTCGATGTTGGACAGGGCCACCGCCAGGCCTTCGAGCACATGGGCCCGTTCGCGCGCCTTGCGCAGGTCGAACACGGTACGCCGGGTGACCACCTCGCGACGGTGACGGATGAAGGCGAGGATGATCTCGCGCAGGTTGAGCAACCGCGGCTGCCCGTCTACCAGTGCCACCATGTTGATGCCGAAGACATTCTGCATCTGGGTCTGTTGGTAGAGGTTGTTGAGCACCACATCGGCAATCTCGCCACGGCGCAGTTCGATGACCATGCGCATGCCGTCCTTGTCCGATTCGTCGCGCAGGCCGGTGATGCCCTCGATTTTCTTCTCCTTGACCAGTTCGGCGATCTTCTCCAGCAGCCGCGCCTTGTTGACCTGGTACGGCAGCTCGGTGACGACAATACGCTGGCGGCCGGACTTGTCTTCCTCGATCTCGCTGCGCGCGCGCAGGTAGATGCGGCCACGGCCTGTGCGGTAGGCCTCGCGGATGCCACGGGCGCCGTTGATGATGGCCGCGGTGGGGAAATCGGGCCCGGGAATGCACTCCATCAGTTCCTCGACGCTGACTTCCGGATCGTCCACCGCCTTGACGCAGGCGTCGATCACCTCGCCGAGGTTGTGCGGCGGAATATTGGTGGCCATGCCGACGGCGATGCCGGAAGAGCCGTTGACCAGAAGGTTGGGCAGCTTGGTCGGCAACACCGAAGGCTCCAGTTCGGAGCCGTCGTAGTTGGGGGTGAAATCGACGGTTTCCTTGTCCAGATCGGCCAGCAGTTCGTGGGCGATCTTCGACATGCGGACTTCGGTATAACGCATCGCCGCCGGCGAATCTCCATCCACCGAGCCGAAGTTGCCCTGGCCATCGATCAGCATGTAGCGCAGCGAGAAGGGTTGCGCCATGCGGACAATGGTGTCGTAGACGGCGGTGTCGCCATGCGGATGGTACTTACCGATCACATCACCGACCACGCGGGCCGATTTCTTGTAAGGCTTGTTCCAGTCGTTGCCCAGTTCGTGCATGGCGTAGAGCACGCGGCGGTGCACCGGCTTGAGGCCGTCACGCACATCCGGCAATGCGCGCCCGACGATGACGCTCATCGCGTATTCGAGATAGGACTGGCGCATCTCGTCTTCGAGATTGACCGGGAACACTTCCTTCGCTAGTTCAGCCATGGGCGGGATTACTCATCAAGGGGTTCGTATGTGACGGGAGAGGCATGGCAACGGCGCGACGGCATGTGGAGCCGGCTGGGTTCGATGATCTGGAGATGACGCGGTCGAGTTGCTCAAGCGGTGCGATACGGATGCCCGCGTGGACGCAACCGACGCAGGCTCATGCCTCTAATTTTTGATGAGAGCGATTTTACCACAAACCCTTGGTCAGCCTCTACCCCGGAACAAAAACCGCTCACAGGCGATTTGCGGGGATTTTTCTTGAATCAGAGGCTCAGATGCGCGGCGATTTTCGCGGTGTCCGGGCGGTGAATCACGCCTTTCTCGGTCACCAATACATCGACCAGCGCAGCCTCGGTGACATCGAAAACCGGATTCCAGGCGCGGACCCTGGGCATCTCGTCGTAGGCACCGCCGAGGATCTCCTGGCCGTCGCGGGATTCGATCGGCACATCGGCACCGGTGGCGGTTTGTGCATCCAGCGTCGAGGTCGGCGCCACCACCATCATCCTCACCCCATGGTGGCGGGCCAGCACTGCGAGGCCGGCAGTGCCGATCTTGTTGACCACATCGCCGTTGGCACAGACCCGGTCGGCGCCGACGATCACCCAGTCGAGCCCGGAGCGCATCAGCGCGCAGGCCGCGCCCTCGACCACCACATCCACATCGATGCCATCGCGCGCCAGCTCCCAGGCGGTGAGCCGCAATCCCTGCTGCCAGGGACGGGTTTCATCGGCATAGACGCGGGCAATACGACCCTGCCGCCAGGCGGAGAGGATGACGCCCAACGCGGTGCCGTAGCCGCCGGTGGCCAGCGCTCCTGCGTTGCAATGGGTGAGCACCCGGCTGCCGGAATCGATCAGCGCGGCGCCCAGGTCGCCCATTGCCCGGCAATCGTCGATATCCTGCCGGTGCATGCGCTCAGCCTCGGCCAGCAGCTCTGCCTCGCCGCCACCGGCGGCCAGCACAGCACGCTGCCGGTCCACGGCCCAGGCCAGATTGACCGCAGTGGGCCGGGCATCCGCCAGTCGCTGCAGAGCCGCCTGCAGGTCGAAGGCGGCATCCTTTCGTGCCTGACGCCAGCCGAGTACCGCGCCATAGGCGGCGCTGATGCCGATCGCCGGCGCGCCGCGCACCACCAGATCGGCAATGGCACCGGCCACTGCATCGATATCGCGGTAGCGGTTCCAACATTGCCGCCGGGGCAGCAGGCGCTGGTCGATCAGCTCCAGCGCGTCGTCACGCCAGCGGATGGGGGTGAATACGCTGTCCTGTTGCATGAGGGGTACTCCTCAAACGAAAACGGGGGAGCCAAGCTCCCCCGTTCCATGGTTCGACGCCGATCGCGGGTCAGACAAAAACCGATTCCTTGCCGAATTTCTTGGTCAGCAGGTAGTACATGGTCAGGCGGGACTTCATGCGGTCGCCGGACATGGTCGTGCAGGCTTCCTCGACGGCGGCGTCCAGTTCGCTGTCGCTCATGCCAAGTCCCAGCTTCTTCTTGAGGAAGTTGTCGCGCACGGTCGCCTTCTCGGCCGGGTCGCTGCAGGCCACGCTGCTGGCATCCTTGTTGCCCATCACCAGGGCGTAGGTCTTGGCCAGCGCCTGAACCAGAGCCTCGTCCGGGTTGCTGTCGTATTTCTTGATATCGGCAAGGCCTTTCTCGTATACATCGCTCATTGGCGTTTCTCCATTT
>JALSKD010000023.1 GCA_026989015.1 Gammaproteobacteria bacterium | reverse complement strand
AAAAAAGCCCCCGCCGAGGCGGAGGCTTTCGAGGATGAAGCGCAGCGCTTCCCTAGGCCCTGCGGCGCCGGATGCGCGCGACACCAAAACCGATCAGGCCGATGCCGCTGAGCAGCCACAGGGACGGCTCCGGCACCGCTACCGGTTTGAGGTCGATGCGCATCCGCTTCCAGCCGATGCGGGCATCCATTACGCCATTGGCGGATCCAGAAAACCCCATGTCCACGCTTGCGAGGCTGCCATTCACATCGAAATTTGAAAACAAGCTGCGATCGTACACCGAATCGAAGTCATAGCTGAGCCAGACACTGCTGCCCGGAACATCCACGTTCCAGCTCAGGGCACCCGCGGTACCGCTCAGCGGCGGCAGAGGACCCAGACTTGCCGGACCCAAGCCGGTAACGGATACCGGAGCCAAGGTAAAATCCGCCGTACCGTCTTCGTCGTAATCCACCCAGAAGCCTTCCAGTGTGAAGTCGATGGTGTAGTCACCCGGCGTATACGCACCCAGGTTGTGGCTGAGGCTTCCAGCGGTCACATCGAAGGTGAACTCGGGGGCATCGTTCATCGGCCAGCTGTTGTCGTAGGTCAGGGTTGCCAACCCTTCGACACCGGTGCTCTCGATGTAGATCGGCGCCGCCAGGGCGGATCCGGTGATCAGACTCACACTCAGAAGGGATGCAGTCAGGTATTTTTTCATGGCCCTTACTCCAGTTGGTTATCCAGTATTCCAAAAATCTTGACTAAAGTACGGGCATATATCATGCCACTTTATGGCTTTCCGCTGTTTTCAACGGGATGATTCCGGCCCGTTTCGGGGCTGTCCGATTTTCTTTACAGATTTTCCGGATTTTCGTTCCGGCTTGTCCGGAAAAGTTGACAGATTTCTCGGAGCGCGGCCCTTGCCCCGCCCCCAAGGGTTCAATGTTCAGTATTGGAATACATACCGGTGGCCGTGCGCGGCCGGGGTTATCATCCCGGCGTACATCCTGATGAGGGCAGCCCCATGAACGCCTCGAAAACACCGCCACGACCCAAGGCCAAGAAATCCGTGGCCCTGTCCGGCACCGAAGCCGGCAATACCGCCATCTGCACCGTTGGTCGTCAGGGCAATGACCTGCACTACCGCGGCTATGACATCCTCGATTTTGCCGAAATCGCCGAATTCGAGGAGATCGCCCACCTGATCGTCCATGGCACGCTGCCCAATCGCGCCCAGCTTGACGCCTACAAGGCCCGGCTGCGCGGGCTGCGCGGGCTGCCTCAGGCACTGAAAACCACGCTGGAACAACTGCCTTCCACGGCGCATCCGATGGATGTGCTGCGCAGCGGCTGTTCCGTGCTGGGCAGTCTGTTGCCGGAGAAAACCGACCCGTCGACCGAGCAGACCCGCGAACTGATCGACCGCCTGATGGCCAGCTTCGGCTCGATGCTGCTCTACTGGTATCACTACAGCGTCAATGGCAAGCGCATTGAGGTGGAAACCGACGACGATTCCATCGGCGGCCATTTTCTGCACCTGCTGCACGGTGAGCCGCCGCCGGAACACTGGGTACGGGCCATGCACACCTCGCTGATCCTGTACGCGGAGCATGAATTCAACGCCTCCACCTTCGCCGCGCGGGTCATCGCCGGTACCGGATCCGACCTGTATTCCTGCATCACCGGGGCCATTGGCGCGCTGCGCGGTCCCAAGCACGGCGGCGCCAATGAGGCGGCCTTCGAGATCCAGCAGCGCTACGACAGCCCGGACCAGGCCGAGGCCGACATCCGTGAGCGGGTGGCGCGCAGTGAAATCGTCATCGGTTTCGGCCATCCGGTGTACACCACCGGCGATCCCCGCAACCGGATCATCAAGCGCGTGGCCCGTTCGCTGGCCGATGCCGCCGGGGACCATCGTCTCTATGACATCGCCGACCGGCTGGAGACGGTGATGTGGGACATCAAGAAGATGTTCCCCAACCTCGACTGGTTCTCCGCGGTGTCCTACCATTTGATGGGCGTGCCCACCGAGATGTTCACGCCGCTGTTCGTCATTTCCCGTACTACCGGATGGGGCGCCCATGTCATCGAGCAGCGGGAAGACGGCAAGATCATCCGCCCTTCGGCCCATTACACCGGACCGGAAAACCTGAAGTTCGTCCCCATCGACGAACGCGACTGAACCACGACCCAAGAGCCCCCAATGAGCAAAGCCGCCGTACTCGACGCCCGCCGCCCCGAATTCGACCGCGTGATCCAGAACATCGCCGACTATGTGCTGGACCTGCAGCGCTGTCAGACCGACGAGGCCCTGGACACTGCCCGCTACTGCTGGATGGACAGCATCGGCTGCGCCCTCTACGCGCTCAACTACCCGGCCTGCACCAAGCTGCTCGGCCCCATCGTGCCCGGTGCCAGCCTCGACAACGGCGCCCGCGTGCCCGGCACCAGTTACCGGCTGGATCCTTTGCGCGCGGCCTGGAACATCGGCGCCATGGTGCGCTGGCTGGACTACAACGACACCTGGCTGGCCGCCGAATGGGGGCATCCCTCAGACAACCTCGGAGCGATACTGGCGCTGGCCGACTGGCTGTCCCTCCAGCGGGTTGATCGCGGCGAACCGCCGCTGACGATGCACGATGTGCTGGTCGCGATGATCCAGGCCCACGAGATCCAGGGCGTGATCGCGCTCGAGAACTGCTTCAACTGCGTCGGGCTCGACCATGTGATGCTGGTGCGCATTGCTTCCACCGCAGTGGCCGCGCGCATGCTCGGCTGCAATCGCGAGGAAATCATGAACGCGGTATCCCACGCCTGGCTGGACGGCTCTTCATTGCGTACCTACCGCCATGCCCCGAACACCGGCTCGCGCAAGTCCTGGGCCGCCGGCGATGCCTCGTCGCGCGGACTGTTCCTCGCCTTCCTCGCCGAGCGCGGAGAGATGGGTTACCCGTCGGCAATCACCGCTTCGGGCTGGGGCTTTCAGGATGTCTGTTTCAAGGGGCAGGATCTGACCTTCAGCCAGGACTTCGGCAGCTATGTGATGGAAAACATCCTGTTCAAGATCGCCTTTCCCGCCGAATTCCATGCCCAGACCGCGGTCGAGGCCGCCATCACCCTGCACCGGCGCATGCAGGAAGCCGGCAAGGGCATCGACGACATCGACAGCATTCTGCTGGAAACCCAGGAATCCGCCGACCGCATCATCAACAAGACCGGCCCGCTGGACAATCCGGCCGATCGCGACCACTGCCTGCAGTACATGGTCGCCGTGCCACTGATCAAGGGTTCGCTGGACGCCACCGACTACGAGGACGATGCGGCCGCCGACCCGCGCATCGATGCGCTGCGCGCGCGGATGAAGGTGGTCGAGAACGCCCGATTCACCCGTGAATACCTGGAACCGGACAAGCGCGCCATCGGCAACCGCGTGACCCTGCGCTTCAATGATGGCAGCGAAATGAGTGAGACAGTGGATTATCCGGTCGGCCACCGACGACGCCGCACCGAGGGCATCCCTCTGCTGGAGGCCAAGTTCGAGCGCTACCTGCGTGGCCGCATCCGCCCGAAGCACGCCGACCGCATCCTCCGGCTCTGCGCCGACCCGGAGGCCTTCCAGCAGACCCCGGTGGACCGGATGATGGACTGGCTGGTGGTCTGATATGCTGTCCCGCATGTCCACGATCGGAGCACACAGATGACTGCCTTTCCCGCCTGGCTGGCCATCAAGAACGATGACGGCTACCGCGTCGAACGCAGAACGCTCGACGACGACGTCCTGATGGACGGCGATGTCACCGTCGCCGTCGAATACAGCACGCTCAACTACAAGGACGGGCTGGCGCTGACCGGACAGGCGCCGATCATCCGTCGGTTTCCGCTGATTCCCGGCATCGACCTGGCCGGTCGGGTCGTCGAATCCAGCAGCCCCGATTTCGCTCCGGGCGACGCGGTACTGCTCAACGGCCAGGGGGTCGGCGAATCGCACCACGGCGGCTTTGCCGGTCGCGCACGGGTGCGCTCCGATGGGTTGCTGCACATCCCCGAAGGCCTGGACGCACGGCGTGCGATGGCCATCGGCACCGCCGGTTTTACCGCCATGCTATGCATCCTGAAGCTGGAAGCGCACGGCGTATCGCCCGCCGGCGGCCCCATCGTCGTCAGCGGTGCCGCCGGCGGCGTGGGCAGCATCGCACTGGCAGTGCTCGGCCGGCTCGGCTACGAGCTGCACGCGATCACCGGCCGGCCGGATCAGGCAGACTACCTCCAGGCCTTGGGGGCACGCGAAATACTCTCCCGCGAAGACTTCACCCGCCCGGCACGGCCGCTGGGCCGTGAAACCTGGCAGGCGGGCATCGATGTGGCCGGTGGCCATACCCTGGCCAACATCCTCAGCAAGACCCGCTACGGCGGCGCGGTCGCAGCCTGCGGACTGGCCGAATCCATGGACCTGCCGGCCTCGGTGGCCCCGTTCATCCTGCGCAGCGTCACCCTCTACGGGGTGGATTCGGTGCAGTGCCCGATGCCGCAACGCCGCGAGGCCTGGAAAAGACTGGCACAGGACCTGGACCCGGATCTTCTCGAACGCATGATCCAGGAAGTCGATTTCGAACACCTGCCCGAGGCCGGCAAAGACATTCTGGCCGGGCGCATTCGCGGCCGGGCGGTGGTGGCGGTACCCGACTGATCCGCCCATGCAACAAAAAAGGGGCCTCGAGGCCCCTTTTTTGCTGAGGACGGCCACGCTTCAGGCGGCGTATTTCTCTTTCATTTCCCGCGCCTTTCGGGCCTCCTCCTCAGAGTAGGCACGGCCCTGCCAGAGCATGGTGTAGGCGATCTCTTCGTTGCCGTTCTCGCACAGCTCCAGCACCTGTTGGAACAGCGGCTGGAAGGTGTCACTCTTGTGCGAGGCTTCGTGTTCCTCGAAGGAATTCCAGAAGGTCACGATCAGCGCCTCGCGGTCCTTCAGATCACTGTCCAGCGCCCGGCCCGCAGTGGAGCCCTCGTTGGAGATCTGCCCGCTGTTGAGGGCGACGAAACCGCCGATGAAACCGGTGTCGGAGTGATAGGTCTTGACGTTCTCGCAGAGCAGCGCAACGCGCTCCTCCAGATCGTCGACGCTGTATTCCGGCTTCAGCACCACCCGATTGATGGTGACCACGCCTTGCGGATTGAAATTGGGGATCAGTGCATTCATGAGCATTGCCTCCTTCTGTTGAATTGTTGACCATTTTACTCAGGAATAGAAGAAGACAACAATATAATCTATGTGTATATAAATTTAACTTATGGCTGATTGCCCCTGTTCAGCAGTACCTCCACCTCGCTCACCGGCATCGGACGGGCGCGCAGAAAGCCCTGGATGCAGTCGCATCCGCACTCCAGCAGCCACTGCTGCTGAAACTCGGTCTCGACCCCCTCGGCCACCACGCCCAGACCCAGGTTGCGCCCCATCGCAATGATGGTCCGCACGATGACGCGATCGTCCTCATCGTTTTCCAGGTTCATGACAAAGCTGCGGTCGATCTTCAGCTTGTGGATCGGTAACTGCTTGAGCTGACTGAGGGAGGAATAGCCGGTACCGAAGTCGTCCAGCGCCAGAGACACCCCGGCGGCCCGCATCTTGTGCAATTCACGGATTCCGCTCTCGCCGCGGTTCATCAGCA
>JALSKD010000022.1 GCA_026989015.1 Gammaproteobacteria bacterium | reverse complement strand
CGGACTGTCCGTTCCAGCGGCTTGATAGACGGCGCTGCACCATCGTTTGGGCATATTTTTTTATCATTTATTCCTCTTTCCATGATAGGCCGCCTACTCAAGCGCCGTCTAGATGGTGTTCATATTATCGCAGGCCACCTTCACCGATCGGAACCTCTGTTGGCCGCTCGGCTACACGATAAATCGGCGCCATGGAAGGCGCCGATTTATCAGTATAATAGGCAGCGCGCAGAAAATAGCTGGATAGGCTGCGCGCTATCTATCGTGTTATTTTCTGCGTAAATCTTTCCGGGATCAGCCACAAATTCAGCATGCCTGGTGACGTGAGCTTTATTCCGCGGGTGCCTGTTCATCCGTCACAGGGTTACAAATTTTCCATAACGGGTCAAGAACTGTGGTTATTCCCGCTTTCGACGACCCGGTGCAGCCATCGGGGTTTTGCGGATTTGCGGGCTGTTCAGCGCTGGTCGAAATCGACGATGACTTCGTCGCTGATGGGGTGGGCCTGGCAGGTGAGGATGTAGCCTTCTTCGATCTCCCTTTGTTCAAGGCCGTGGGTGAGGTCCATGTCCACCTGTCCCTTGATGAGTTTTGCCTTGCAGGTGGAGCACACGCCGTTCTTGCAGGCGTGGGGCAGCTCCATGCCCTGGTGGAGTCCGGCGTCGAGAATGTTTTCTCCAACGGTGGCGAGCTGGAAACTGATCGATCGCCCATCGGCGATGAGGGTGACTCGGCTGCTGCGTTCTTCGCCAAACTGTTTCTGCCTTTGCCGGGCCTTTTCGAGGACGGTTTCCGCGTCTTCGCTGGAGCTGGAGAAGAGTTCATAGTGGATCTGCCGTTCACTGAGGCCGGAGGCGCGGAAACCGCGTGAGACTTCGGACATCATGGCTTCGGGTCCGCATATATAGGCTTCATCGGTCGTAAGAATATCGATCAGCCCGGCCTTGTGCAGAGCAGCGCCCTTGCTGTTGTCGATACGGCCGTTGAGCAGGTCGCTGCCCTGGTCTTCCTCGTCCATGATGTTGATCCACTGGAAGCGGTCCAGGTAGCGGTTCTTGATGAAGGAGAGGTCGTCTCGGAACATGACGCTGCCGCTCCTTCGGTTGCCATAGATAAGGGTGACATGGCTGTGCGGTTCCCGGGCCAGCACGGTACGGATGATGGATAGGATTGGGGTGATGCCGCTGCCCGCGGCGATGCACATGTAGTTTTTGCGGTGTTTCGGGTCGATATCGACGGTGAAGTGGCCTTGCGGTGGCAGGGATTCGATGACATCACCCGGCTGCAGGTGATCGTTGGCCCAGTTGGAGAAGCGCCCGCCCGCTACGCGTTTGATGGCGATCTGCAGCGGGCCCTGATCTTCGCCGCTGCAGATGGAATAGCTGCGGCTTAGGGTTTCACCGCCGATGTCGGCCTTCAGGGTCAGGTACTGACCGGCGCGGAAGCGGAAATCGTCTTCACGGCCCTGCTCCGGCTGCAGGGTGACGCAAATGGCGTCGTCGGTTTCCGGGCGTACATCGGTGACGGTCAGGGGCAGATAGTCATGGGCCGGCATGGCGCACCTCGCTCAGATGGGTTTGAAATAGTCGAAGGCTTCGTGGCACTCGTCGCATTGCCACAGGGCCTTGCAGGCGGTGGAGCCGAACTCGGCCAGTGGATGGGTCTGCCCGGAGCCGCAGCGGGGGCACTGCGGTTTTTCCGTCAGAGCGCTTCCGATACAGGGCGGCGCGATGCCGTATCCACGCAGGGCTTCACGGGCCTCGGGCGACAGTTCGTCGGTGCTCCAGGCAGGTTTCAGCTCGGTCTCGATCTCGACCGGGCCGTAGCCGGCCTGTTCCAGCGTGGCGCGTATATCGGCCTCGATCTCGGACATTGCCGGACAGCCGCAGTAGGTAGGCGTGATGGTGACGATCAGTCGGCCATCGCGCCAGGCCAGGTCACGCAGTATGCCGAGGTCCCACAGGGATACGGCGGGGATTTCCGGATCGGTGAGGCGATCCAGCAGCGCCCAGATCTCGGGCAGGCCGGAGGCCTCGCGGCGGGCCAGCCGCAGGCGCCAGGCGGTGTCCGTCGGGCGGGACCGGGCGGCGGCTACCATGAGCAGCCCGGATAGGCGCGGTGCAAGGCCTGCATCTCGGTCAGCAGGTGCCCAAGGTTCTCGGTGTGGTAGCCCTCACGGCCGCCACGCACGGCCCAGTCGTCCGCGGGCTGCCGCAGGGTGGCTTCGTCGAGCAGGGTACCGACCTGCTCCCGCCAGGGGTCACGCAGGGCAGCGACATCGACGGCCACGCCGGCATCCACGAGCCGCTGTTCCAGCGGGTCCAGTTCGAAGAGTTCGTGGGTGTAGCCCCAGAGGTTGTCGACGGCGGTCTGTGTGCGTCGGTGGCTTTCCTCGGTGCCGTCGCCAAGGCGCAGCATCCAGTCGCGGCTGCGGCGCAGGTGGTAGCGGCTTTCCTTGACCGCCTTGGCGGCAATGGCGGCCAGCCGTTCATCCGCGGACTGCCGCAGTTCTTCCAGGAACAGCTGGTTGTAGACATCGATGAAATACTGCCGCGCCTGGGTGAAGGCGAAATCGCCGCGCGGCAGCTCGTGCAGCAACAGGTTGCGGTAGTCGCGCTGGTCGCGCAGATAGGCGAAATCGTCTTCATCTCGGCCGTCATCGGCCAGCTCGGCGGCATAGCCGTAATACATGCGCGCGCGGCCGATGAAATCCAGCGCGGTGTTGGCCAGCGCCAGGTCTTCTTCCAGAAACGGGGCGTTGCTGCACCACTCGGAGAGCCGGTGGCCGAGCACCACGGCGTCATCGCCCAGGCGCTGGGCGTATTCGAGGGTGTCCTGTCGGGTATTCTGCTCCGCCATCGTCCGCCCCTACATGTTGTTGACTTCGTCCGGCAACCGGTAGTAGGTCGCCAGCCGGTAGGGCTTGTCGTTGGAGGGGTCGTAGAAGGCTTCGCTGTCGTCTTCCTGGGAGGCGGTGATGTCGCGCGAGCGCACCACCCAGATGCTGACGCCTTCGCCGCGGCGTGTGTAGATGTCGCGGGCGTATTCCAGCGCCTGTTCCGGATCCTCGGCGTGCAGGCTGCCGACATGCTTGTGGTCCAGCCCGCGCTTGCCGCGGATGAAGACTTCGTAGAGGTCGAGATGTTCCTTGATCATGGATGCCTCCTCAGGCGGCTTGGGCGCGCTGGCGCTTTTTCTGTTGGTAGGCGCTCATCGCGTCCCGAACCCAGGCGCCCTCTTCGTGCACCCGGATATGGTGCTGGATGCGTTGGCGGTTGCAGGGGCCATTGCCGCTGATGACGCGGTAGAACTCGTCCCAGTCGATTTCGCCGTGGTCGTAGTGACCGCGTTCCTCGTTCCAGCGGATGTCCTTGTCCGGGTGTTCGAGGCCGAGAAACTCGATTTGCGGCACGGTCTGGTCGATGAATTTCTGCCGCAGGTCGTCGTTGGATTCGCGCTTGATCTTCCATTGCATGGATTTGGCGCTGTGGGCGGACTCGCTGTCGTGGGGACCGAACATCATCAGCGCCGGCCAGTAGAAGCGGTTGAGGGCATCCTGGGCCATGGCTTTCTGTTCTTCCGTGCCGCGGCACAGGGTGAGCATCAGTTCGTAGCCCTGACGCTGGTGGAAGCTTTCTTCCTTGCAGATGCGGATCATGCTGCGCGAATAGGGGCCATATGAAGTGCGTTGCAGCGACACCTGGTTGACGATGGCGGCACCGTCCACCAACCAGCCGATGGCGCCGACATCGGCCCAGGTCTGGGCCGGGTAATTGAAGATGGAGGCGTACTTGGCCTTGCAGCTCTGCAAGGCCTCGATCATCTCGGCGCGGGAGATGCCCAGGGTTTCGGCGGTGCTGTAGAGGTAGAGGCCATGACCGCCCTCGTCCTGGACCTTGGCCAGCAGGATGGCCTTGCGCCGAAGCGAGGGTGCTCGGGTGATCCAGTTGCCTTCGGGTTGCATGCCGATGACTTCGGAATGGGCGTGCTGGGAGATCTGGCGGATCAGGTTCTGACGGTAGCCTTCGGGCATCCAGTCCTTCGGCTCGATCTTCTCTTCGTTTTCGATGCGGCGGTAGAACGCCTGCTCGAGTTCGTCTTCAGTCACCGGTGGTTCCTCGCGATGGGGTGCTTGTCTTTATGATACGGTTTGATTGATTATAGTCAACTGATCTGTATCACTTTGATGGCGCAACACGGCATTGACCGTGGTTGCCGCTGTTCAAGGAGCGTCGGCTTGCTGCTCCGGCTGGGCGCGGGCGAAAGCCTCAAGCGTCAAACAGTGGGCCTCGATGCGGCGGATGCGCGGAAACGCTTCCAGATCCACGGCAAAACGGCGGGCGTTGTAAACCTGGGGAATCAGCAGCACATCGGCCAGGCCGGGCTGTGTGCCGAAGCAGACATCGCCACTGCCAAGGGCTTCCAGTTGCTGCTCGAAGGCGCGAAAACCTTCCTCAATCCAGTGCCTGTACCAGCGGTTTCTTTTGTCAGAACCCACTTCAAGTTCATCCGTTAAATATTTGAGAACCCTAAGGTTATTGAGCGGATGAATGTCGCAGGCGATGAGGTCCGCCAGCGCCCTCACCCGCGCCCGCTCGGCGGCGCCGGCGGGCAGCAGCGGCGGATCGGGCCAGCGTTCTTCCAGGTATTCGAGTATCGCCAGGGATTGGGTGAAACGCTGTCCGTCCACTTCCAGCGTCGGCACCAGTCCCTGCGGGTTGACGGCGCGGTAGGCATCGCCCTGCTCTTCCCCTTCGAGCAGATTGATGGCCACCTGTTCATGATCGATGCCTTTCAGGTTGAGCGCGATGCGTACCCGGTAGGCGGCCGAGGAGCGGTAGTAGGTATAAAGGCGGATCACAGGTCTTCCCGCGCCGCGTCCAGCGCCTCGCGCAGCACGCGCAGGTCGCCGATGTGGTTGCACAGCAGCAGGATCAGCCGCGCGTTGAGCCGTTCGCTCTGTTCATCGTCGAGGTCCCGGTGGGCCTCGATCAGGGCTTCGTAGAAATCGTCACCGGGACGGTAGGCGCGGAAGTAGCGCTGCCCCGGATCATGGAAGTTGTAGTCGGTCTTCAGGTGCATGGTTCACTCCTCGTTCTGCGCAGTGGCACGGGCCAGTGCTCGACTCAGGGCCTGGGGATCGAGCCGGCGCCAGCGCGCCGCCACATGCTGGTCGGGGCGTATCAGGTAAGCCGTGCCGGGACGCGCATCACACCGCGCGGCGGCCAGCCCTTCGGTATCCACCAGGCTGTCGAATACGTCATCGTTCAACGGTCGCGGGCCGATGAGCACTGGATGCAGGGGTATCGGTTGCTGCTGAGCGCTCCGCAACATTTCGCGGGTCTGTTCGTCCTTCAGCCCGTCTTCATCGACGAACAGCAGCAGGTGGAAGCGGGCATCCAGGGCTTCCAGCAGCCAGTGGACAGCTCGCCCGCCGACATGTCCGATGACCGGCGCGTCGTCCATCACCGAGCCGGGCACCAGGTCGGAGGAAAAAGCATCACCGTCCGGCGTGTTGAGCGGCGAATCGACCAGCACGGCGGTATCGGAGAGGCGACCGGAATTGATCAGCCGCCGCGCGAAATCGAAGCGTTTGGCCAGTTCCAGGGTGGCGTCGCGGAAGTGGCGGGACACCTTTGACTTCGGAGTGATGAAGTCGGTGGAGCGGGTGGAGTTGAGGATGTTCTCGTCGGCGGCGTATTCGCGCTCGTCGCAATAGCTGTCGATGAGCCGTTCCGGCGCCCTGCCCTGCATCACCAGGCGCAGCTTCCAGATCAGGTTGTCGGTGTCCTGCAGGCCGGAATTGGCGCCACGCGCGCCAAAGGGTGAGACCTGGTGCGCCGCGTCGCCGGCGAAGATCACCCGGCCGTGGCGGAAACGCGGCATGCGCCGGCACTGGAAGGTGTAGACGCTGGCCCATTCCAGCTCGAAATCCACATCCTCGCCGAGCATCGCGCGCACGCGGGGGATGACCTTCTCCGGTTTCTTCTCTTCTTCCGGGTCCTTGTCCCAGCCGAGCTGGAAATCCAGCCGCCAGACATTGTCCGACTGCTTGTGCAGCAGCGTGGACTGGCCGCGGTGGTAGCTGGGGTCGAAGTTGAACCAGCGTTCCGGCGGAAAATCCGCCTTCATCACGATGTCGGCGATCAGAAAGCGGTCCTCGAAGACCTTGCCGCTGCTCTGCAGGCCGAGCATGGACCGCACATCGCTGTTGGCGCCATCGGCAACGATCAGCCAGTCACAGGACAGGCGGTATTCGCCATCGGGAGTATCGACGGTGAGTTCAGCACCGTCGTCGCGCGGCACGACAGCGGTCACCCTGTTCTTCCAGCGCACCTCCAGTCCGTCCAACTGTCTCATGCGGTCGACCATGTATTCTTCCAGGTAATACTGCTGCAGGTTGATGAAGGCCGGAATCTTGTGGCCCGGCCGCGGCAGCAGGTCGAAGCGGTGCACCAGCTCGTCCTGAAAGAACACCTTGCCGACCTGCCAGGTCACGCCCTTGTCGATCATCCGTTCGGCGCAACCGAGGCGGTCGAGCACTTCCAGCGCCCGCTTGGAGTAGCATACCGCCCGCGAGCCGACGCTGACGGTGTTGTTGTCGTCGAGCACCAGCACATCCAGCCCCTGCACGGCGGCGTCGATGGCGGCGCCCATGCCTATGGGTCCGGCTCCGACCACGATCAGCGGATGGTGCACCGGCTGCGCGGCGCTCTGGTCGGCCGTCTTGCGGTATTCATAGACCGGGTTGGTGTAGGTCAGAAACATGGCTCCTCCGGCGGATATTGCGCGCCTCGCAAGGGCTTGGGCGAGCGGGCGTATTAGATCAGTTTTCGGGTTGCTCCTGCTGCAGGCCGTGCCACATCTCCTGATCGCGCTCGGCCGTCCAGATCTGCGGATCGACAATGCCGCGCGCCTCGTCGTTGGCGCGGGTCACATCGAAGGGCAGGCAATGTTCATAGATGAAGACATGGCCGAACTTGGGGTCCATCCTTTCGCGCGCCAGCGCCATCGCCGCCTTCAGATCCAGATCGCGGGCCGCGGCTTCCTTTGCGCTCTCGAACAGCGTGGTGACGAAGTCACGGGTGTACTCGAAGCCTTCGGCCACCTTTTGCGGCGTATCCAAAGCCGGGCCGCGGCCAGGGACGACCTTTGCCGGGTTCAGCGCCTTCAGCGCGGCCAGCGTGGCCGGCCAGTCGGTGAGATAGGCATCCCCGGTGTAGCAGGCAGCGCCGTATTCCACCAGATCGCCGGAATAGAGCACCCCTTCGGATTCGACCCAGACCACGGTGTCGCCCTTGGTATGGCCACGCCCCGGGTGCATGATCTTGACTGCCAGATCACCCAGCCACAGGGTGATGCCCTGCTCGAAAACCAGCGTCGGCCAGGTCAGGCCGGGGATGCTCTCCACCGACTGGAACAGGCGCGGGAACCGGCTGATCTCCGATTCCATGTCCTGCTGGCCGCGCTCGCGGATCAGCTCATAAGTGCCCTGACTGGCGATGATCTGTTCCAGGCCCTCGTCACGGTAACCGGAGGCGCCAAGCACGCGCACCGCGTGGTAGTGGGTCAGCACCACATGTTTGATCGGCTTGTCGGTGATCTCGCGGACCTTGGCGATCACCGATTGCGCCGACACCGGCGTGGCGGTGGCATCGATGATCATCACCGAATCGTCGCCGATGATGACACCGGTGTTTGGGTCACCCTCGGCGGTGTAGGCCCAGCAGTGTTCGGACAGTTGTTCGAAGCTGACCGGTTTTTCTTCCAGGTCGGCGACGGAAGCAAAGGCTTTGCTCATGGATGTTCTCCCGTTTTGCGTAATCTGCAGATGAATACATTAAATCTACGCGTTCAGCGTTCAGTTTTACAGCTGGTCGTAATCCGCATATCCATCTATTATGGATTGCGTAAAAAACGGAGCACCCAATGACCCAAGCCAACGGACCCCGCGGCGGTGTGCAGTCGATCGATGTCGGCATGCGCATCTTCAAAACCCTGGCCGGCGCCGGATCTTCGCTGTCGCTCAACCAGATCAGTCAGCGCAGCGGCATCCATCCGCCCAAGGTCCACCGCTATCTGGTGAGCCTGTGCCACAGCGGCATGGTCGAGAAAACCGCTCATGGCCGCTACGATCTGGGCCCCTATGTACTGCAATTGGGGGTCAGCTACCTGTCGCGGCTGGACCCGTCGGCCATCGCGCTGCCGGTGATGGAGCGCCTGCGCGAGCAGACCGACGAGGGCATCATCCTCAATGTCTGGGGCGATTCCGGTTCCACGGTGATCCGCTGGTTCCAGTCGCGTCACCCGATCTCGGTCGGCATCCGCCCCGGTGCCACCTTCATGACCACCATGTCGGCCTCCGGCCGGGTGTTTCTGGCCTGGCTGCCGGAGCAGCGCACCCGCGCGGTGGTCGAGGCCGAGCTGCGGCAACTGGAAGCGGAACAACACCCGCTGCGTCCGCGCAACCTGGCCGAGGTGGAACGCATCAAGCAGGAAACCCGCGCACGCGGCCTGGCCCGCGTCGAGGGCCACAGCGTGCGCGGCATCTCGGCGCTGGCGGCACCGATATTCGACTACCGCGGCGACATCTCGCTGACGCTGGCATTGTTCGGCTTCTCCAGCAGTTTCGACAGCGACTGGGATGGCGACAATGCCCGTCTGCTCAAGTCGGCCGCCGAGGACATTTCCCGCCAGTCCGGTTACATCACCCGCTGACCGTGGCCTCGGCGCTGCCAAAGCCGATGCGCCGCGCGTCCTCCGCCTCGCACCAGGCGCGCATGATCACCCGGTCCCCGTCCTCGAGGAAACGGCGCGTCTCGCCGCCCGGCAGTTCGATCGGCTGCTTGCCGCCCCGGGTCAGTTCCAGCAGCGATCCCAGTGCATCGTCGCTGTCTCCGGACTGGGTGCCGCTGCCGAAGAAATCGCCGGGCTGCAGGTTACAGCCGTTGACCGTGTGGTGGGCCACCATCTGCGCCGTGGTCCAGTAGGAATCCACAAAACTGGACAGCCCCAGCCGCTGCGGCGGCTGCCCCTGATCGCGCATCGCGCGGGTATCCATCGCGACTTCGAGGCGGATATCCAGTGCGCCCTGGGCGCGGTTCTGCGCGCTGTCCAGGTACTCCAGCGGCTGCGGATCGTCCGCATCGCGGCTCCAGGGTCGGCGGAACGGGATCAGCGCCTCCTGGGTGACGATCCAGGGCGATACCGTGGAAGCGAAATTCTTGGCCAGGAAGGGTCCCAGCGGCACATATTCCCAGGCCTGAATGTCCCGCGCCGACCAGTCGTTGAACACGCAGTAGCCAAAGACATGACGTTCCGCCCTTTCGATCGGTATCGGCTCGCCGAGGCCGTTGCCCTCGCCGATGTAGATGCCCACTTCCAGTTCATAGTCGAGACGCTGACAGGGTCCGAAGCGCGGGCTGTCGTCGTCCGGCCCCTTGAGTTGACCACAGGGCCTGCGGACTTCATGCCCGGATACCTCGATCGATGAGCTGCGACCGTGGTAGCCAATGGGAATCCATTTGTAATTGGGCAGCAGCGGATTGTCCGGCCGGAACAGGCGTCCGACATTTGTCGCGTGATGGATCGAGGTGTAGAAATCGGTGTAGTCGCCGATGCGGCAGGGCAGCCGGTATTCCACCGCATCCATCGGCAGCAGACAGGCATGCAGTGCAGCCTGCCTGGGGCTGCCGGCGCGCAAGGCCCGGGACAGGGCCAGGCGCAGTTCGCTCCAGCGTTCCGCGCCGCGCGACATGAACAGGTTCAGCGCTGGCTGGCTGCAATCCAGCAGCGACTGCTGCAGGGTGCCGTCGTAGAGTTCCAGCGCGGCTACCGCGGCCAGATCCAGCACCTGATCGCCAATGGCCACGCCGCCGCGGAAACCTTCATCGCTGCCACGGCGGCGGAATACCGCGAAGGGCAGGTTCTGGATCGGGAAGTCGGTGTTCGCCGCATTGGCGGACTCGACCCAGCTGCTCAGGGACGGGTCGTGGGTTTCGTTGCGTTCCAGCTTCATTCCTCGATCCCCGCGAATTCTTCTTCATGCAGCCAGGCCGCGTGCTTGGGCGCGCGTTTGGTCTTCGACCACTCCTCGATCATCAATGGCGCCACGCGCTTGAGTTCGGCCATCTGCTCCTCGGTGCCGGTGCGCACGGTCAGCTCGAGGCGATGGCCATTGGGGTCAAAGAAATAGATGGACTGGATGATGCCGTGGTTGGTCACGCCGATCACCTCCAGTCCCTTGTCTTCCAGTTCCTGTTTGGCCGCCAGCAGAGCGTCCATGTCCTCCAGCTCGAAGGCGATGTGCTGAACCCATTTGGGCGTGTTCTCGTCACGGCCCATCGGCGGCTGGGTCGGCAACTCGAAAAAGGCGAGGATGTTGCCGTTGCCGGCGTCGAGAAACACATGCATGTACGGGTCCGGCTCCTTGGTGGAGGGCACCCGGTCCTCGGCGATGGCGACGAGAAAGTCCATGTTCAGGTACTCCTGATAGAAGGCGACGGTTTCCTTCGCGTCATTGCAGCGGTAGGCCACATGGTGGATCTGCTTCAGCTGGATCATGGCATCCTCCCCGGATGGTTCGTATCGTCTGTTACTATTGGCGCATATTAGTAACCCATGTTACGATTGTCAAACCCTCAGCATCCGGAATCAGCCCATGAATACCTCCTGCGGCCCTGGCGACAGCGCCCTGGACCTGCCCCGTTTCTTCCCCTACCGGCTGTCGATACTGGAACAGCAGGTCAGTGCCGCCCTGGCGCGCCGCTATGCCGAACTGGGCCTGGACCGCATGCAGTGGCGGGTGTTGGCCACGCTGGCTCGGGGCGACGGCATCACCGCCCGCGAGGTGGGCGCCTTCACCCGCATGGACAAGATGCAGGTGAGCCGGGCGCTGGCACGGCTGCGCGAGGCGGGCCTGGTGCAGCGGGACACCCACCCCGATGACCGCCGCGCCAGCCTGCTGCGTCTGACCGAGACCGGCCGCGAACGCTATCGGCAGATCTGTCCACGGGTGCTCGAAGAGGAACGGCGCATTCTGTCGTTGCTGTCTCCGGAAGAGGCGCGTCAGTTGCAGGATCTGATCACCCGCCTCAGCCAGGCGCTGACGGACTGATCCATGCTCGAACCCCGTTCGCTGGCCGCCACCCTGGCCATTGCCGCTCTGGTCGCACTCGGTCCTCTGTCCACCGACATGTACCTGCCCTCGCTCCCGGAACTGTCGCGCGTGTTCGCCACCGACAGTGGCCGGGTGCAACTCACGCTGAGCCTGTTCTTGGCGGGCTTTGCCATCGCCCAGCTGATCTACGGTCCGCTGTCCGACCGCTATGGCCGCAAGCCGGTGCTGATGGGCGGTCTGGTGCTGTTTCTGCTGGCCACCATCGGCTGTGCGCTGGCGACGGACATCGACACGCTGATCGCCTTCCGTTTCCTGCAGGCGCTGGGCGGCAGCGCCGGTCCGGTACTGGGCCGCGCCATGGTGCGCGACATCCACGGACCGCGGGAATCCGGCCGTGTGCTGTCGCACATCGGTTCGGCCATGGCGCTGGCCCCGGCGGTGGCTCCGGTGGTCGGCGGTTTCATGCTGGTATGGCTGGGCTGGGCGTCGATCTTCTGGTTTCTGGCCGTGTTCGCGCTGCTGGCGATGACGGTTCTGCATCGGCTGATCGGCGAAACCGCGCCCGAGGCGCACCGGCACCCGCGCTCGATCGGGCGCATCCTGTCGGATTTCGGAGTGCTGCTGCGGGACCGCCAGTATGTGGCCTACACCCTGGCCTGCACCTTTTCCTTCGCCGGGCTGTTCGTGTTTCTGTCGGTGTCTTCGTTCGTGGTCATCGACTACTTCGGCTATGCGCCTGAACAGTACGGGCTGTGGTTCATGTTCGTGGTCAGCGGCTACCTGGCCGGCACGCTGATCGGCGGCCGCCTGAGCCGCAGCCTCGGGCATTTCAGGCTGGTGCGCGGCGCCGCCCTTCTCTGTTTGCTCGGCGGCGCGCTGATCCTCGTTCTGGGCAGTGGACATCCGTCCCATCTGTTGCTGGTCATGCTGCCGATGATGCTGTACATGCTGGGCGTCGGCATCGTCATGCCGCAGGCCATGGCCGGCGCGCTGGCCGACTACCCGCAGATGGCCGGCAGCGCCTCGGGCCTGATGGGCTTCATCCAGATGACCAGCGCCGGGCTGCTCGGCAGCCTGGCCGGACACCTCCACCAGGGCACGCCAACGGTTATGGTGGCCTTCATCGCCGCCTGCGGCCTCGCCTGCAGCGCCAGCGCCTGGCTGCTGCTGCGGCGGATGTCATGAGCCCCTGCAACCGTTTCCTCCGCTCTTGACGCACGCCTTCGGCTGTCCGATGCTATTAACCCGGCAAGTATCTATATCGTCTTCAGGGCTTCAAGAATGGGCCAGATCAAGGCGCGGTGCGCAGGCAAGGGTCGTTCCCTTGGCAAGCGCCGCAACACCGAGCTGGCTCATTCTTGAAGCCCCTAACCTATTGAAAACACAAGAGCGAGGCCCGCACGCGCTTGCCCGCGGACGGCGTTATCGGCGCTTGCTGCAGAATGACTGCAGCAGCGCACCGATGCCTTGCCGCGAACAAGCGCGAGCGGGCTGAACACGATGTAGATACTTGCCGGGTTAATAACTGCTGCAGGCACCCTGCCGAGGCAAAGGAATGAACCCCCGGAACCGCACCAACCCGCACCCCATCCTGATTGTCACCCTGCTGCTGACGGTGCTGCTGATCCTTGACGGTTGCACATCGGAGCGCAATGAATCCGGTATGCAACACGGGGCGCTGCTGGGCGTACATATCGCCGAAACCGACGGCGCGGACGCCTATGCCGAACGACTGGAGCGTGCGGCCAGCCTCGGCGCCCGGGTGATCCGCATACCGGTGGACTGGGCGCAGCTGGAACCGAATCCGGGCACATTCGACGAAGACTACCTTGCCGAACTGCGCCAACGGCTGGATACCTTGGACAGGCTGAACATGAGCGCGGTGATGCTGTTCGCGCAGAGTCCGGGCTGGGCCAACGGGGGCCGGGGACCGGCTTATCCGCCGCTTGCGGCCTACCGGGACCACTTCGGCAACGCACTGCTGCGGCTGATCGAAGCGCTACTGGCCCATGCCGGGCACATTCTGGCCTGGGAAGTCTGGAACGAGCCGAACAGCATCGAGTTCTGGCCCGACAGCCCCGCCCCGCGCAACGGTACCCATGTGCTGGTACCGCTCGATGCGGCGACCGCATACGCCGCTCTGCTGGAGACTGCCCACGACCGCGTCAAGGCCCGTTTCCCGGATGTTACCATCCTGGGCGGCGTCCTGGCATCGGCGGACACCGACTATCTGCGCGCGCTGCTCGATACCTGGAACGACCGGGCGCTGCCGATGGACGCCCTGTCCGTTCATCCCTACAGCCGCGTCGATGAACGCCCCGGCCCGCACTACGGCCTCGCCCAGTACCCGGAGCAGTGCAATGATGACGACCCGCTGTCCCCGCCCTGGTGCTTTGCCGAAGGCCTGAGCCAGCTGCGCAGCCTGCTGAATGAACGGTCGCTGCCCGATGTGTCGATCTGGATCACCGAATTCGGCGTGGCCAGCGGTACCCACTGGGGCGAGGCCGGCAGCGAAACCGAACAGGCGCGGCATCTACGGTTGGCGGTGGAGTGGCTGAACCGGCACAGCGGCCGCGAAGCGCTGAACATTCCGGTCGCGCTATGGTATCGGCTGATCGATGAACAGGCCGATCTGGAAGCGGGCGACCGCTTCGGGCTGTACCGCGAAAACGGGACGGAAAAACCGTCCGCCCGGGCTTTTGCCGACCTTGCAAGACGGTGAAACGGCGCTTTTGCCACGGGCAAGAAAAAAGGCCAGCATGACTGCTGGCCTTTTTCGTATGGTGGCGTCCCCAAGGGGATTCGAACCCCTGTTACCGCCGTGAAAGGGCGGTGTCCTAGGCCGACTAGACGATGGGGACAGTATCTCAAGCTCTGTCGACCACAGCTTGAAATTTGGTGGAGCCAGGCGGGTTCGAACCGCCGACCTCAACACTGCCAGTGTTGCGCTCTCCCAACTGAGCTATGGCCCCTCTCGAGAGAGCGCGTACTTTAATGGCGAGCCTCGGGACTGTCAAGAAAAAAACCGGCAATTTATTCGACCCGTTCACCGTTTTTTTGCACCCTGCCCCGGAGCCGTGTTTCCGCGCTATCATCGCTGTTCCGAGTCGCCCTCTACCACCCCGTACCTATGACCCATTCCCTCTACCTGCACCCTCTCGAAAACGGCCATGCGGACCCCCAGCCACTGACCGAGACACTGCACAAGGCAGGCTTCCTGCTGGCCGATGACGGCCCGCGTGGCATCCGCGCCGGCGACCGACTGATGGAGTACATCACCTATCTTGGCTGCTCGCCGGCCCTGTCCAGCGGCGGCGTGGAAAACGGCCTGCGCCTGCACCGCTTCGATACGCCTCGCTGGATGGGTGGCTCGGCCCACGACCGGCTGCGCTTTCCCGGCTGCGGCCACCCCATCGACGATGCGCCCAAGCTGCTGGCGATCGGCGACGACTGGCGTTGCCCCGAGTGCGGCGCCACCGGCCGTCTCGAAGACATCCGCTGGCGCCGCAGCGCCGCCCGCGCTGATCTGTTCCTCGAGATCTGGCCGGTGTTCCCGCGCGAAGCCGTGCCCTCCGATGCCCTGCTGGCATTGCTCCGTCAGGCCAGCGGCGCCGACTGGAGCTGGTTCTATTCACTCAGCAGTGAAACCGCCCGCTTATAAACATGGTATGAATCCTTCCTTGGCTTGCCGGTCAGGACAGGTATAACAGGGGTTACAGAGGAAAGGAGCGGAGATCATGAGCAAACCCGAACTGAAACACATCAGCCCCAGCGAAGCCCATGCGATGCTGCAGGACGAACCCACGGCCCTGTTCATCGATGTGCGTTCGGAGATGGAATTTCTGTTCATCGGCCACCCGGTAGGGGCGGTCAACATTCCCTGGATCGAGGAGCCGGACTGGGAAATCAACCCAAACTTCGTGCGCGATGTGCGCAAGCTGGTGCTCGGCGGAGTGATCTGTCAGGAAGACCGGCAGTGCACGCCGATCGTATTGATCTGCCGCAGCGGCAAGCGTTCTGCCGAGGCCGGCCAGGCTCTGGTGGATGCGGGATTCAACCGGGTCTACAACATCGATACCGGTTTCGAAGGGGATCTGGACGAGCAGCACCACCGCAGCTCGCTCGGAGGCTGGAGGTACGAAGGCCTGCCCTGGGAGCAGTGCTGAGACAGCACCGTCTTTGGGCAGGCCTTCGCTCAGCCGGAAATCAGCAGAGGCTTACTTGCCTTGCGGCGCGGGCTTCTGCTGTTGCTGCTGAGGCGCTGGACGTGGCGGTACCGGGCGGCCATAGGGCGCCGGTGGGAACGGGCGGCCGTTGGGCGCCGGAGCGAAGCCGGGAGGCGGCAGCGGACGACCGTAAGGGGCGGGACCCACACCCGGGGGAGGCGGCAGCGGGCGGCCATAAGGAGCCGGCGCTACACCGGGAGGCGGACCATAGGGCGCAGGACCGAAGGCCGGGGGAACGCCATAGACCGGCGGGGGACCATAGGGAGCCGGTCCGTAGGGACCATAGCCATAACGCCAGTAGTCTTCGTCGTCATCGAAAGAATCGGAGAATTCTTCCATCCAGTACATGGGGGTCCACTCGGGCCAGTCGTTGCAGTCGTATTCCCAGGGCGGGCAGTCTTTGCCGCTGAAGAAATCGCTTGCCTGAGCGCTCCATGAGAAGGTCAGCAGGCCGGCGACCAGCAGGTTGCGTGTCAGTGTTTTCATTGTTCTACCATCTCCATCGTTTATGTGAGTCATGACATTATGCTATATCATGATTTACTAATAAACCCCTTTTGACGCGGGTTTCCCCTGGCTTGACCTGGATCAATCGGGTTTTTTGCGGGTTTCAGATCGACAGCCGGTTCCAGGCATCCAGCGCCGCCACCTTGTAGGCTTCGGCGAGTGTCGGGTAATTGAACACCGATTGCAGGAAATATTCCAGCGTGCCGCCCAGCGATATTACCGCCTGGCCGATGTGCACCAGTTCGGTAGCGCCCTCGCCCACGATGTGCACGCCGAGCAACTTTCGGTCCTCCAGTGAGAACAGCATCTTCAGCTTGCCTTCGTTGAGGCCCATGATCTGTCCGCGGGCGATCTCGCGCAAACGCGCCACGCCGGTCTCATAGGCGATGCCGCGTTTCTGGCATTCCTGCTCGGTGAGACCGACCATACTGATCTCGGGCACCGAATAGATGCCATAGGGGAACAGGTGAGACTGGTCCGGACAATCCAGCTGGAAGGCGTGGCAGGCAGCCACCCGCCCCTGCTCCATGGAAGTCGAGGCCAGGCTGGGAAAGCCGATGACATCGCCGGCGGCGTAGATATGATCGACCGCGGTACGGTACTGGTCGTCCACCTTGATGCGGCCGCGACTGTCGGCTTCGAGTCCGGCATTCTCCAGCTTCAGCTCCTCGGTCATCCCCTGGCGGCCGGCGGCGAACAGCACGGTATCGGCGATGATGCTCTTGCCGCTCTTGAGGCGGGTGATGACGCGGCCGTCGTCGCGCTTCTCGATCCGCTCGATCTCTTCGCTCAGACGCAGCGTGACCGCCGAATCGCGCAGCAGATGGGTGAAATCCTCGATGATCTCGTCATCGACGAAATCGAGAAAACGCGGTTTGGCATCGACAATGGTGACATCGGTGTCCAGCGCATTGTAGATGGTGGCGTATTCGATGCCGATGACCCCGGCGCCCACCACCAGCAGCGCCTTGGGAATCCGCTGCAGCTTGAGGATGTCGTCACTGTCGATGATCGTCTCGCCATCGAAGGGAATATGCTCCGGCCGGTGCGGCCGGGTGCCGACGCAGATGAGGAATTTCTTGGCGTGGAAAATCTCCTCGCTGCCGTCCTGAAGGCTGACCCCAACGGTATGCGGATCGAGAAAATGGGCGACCCCGTTGACCACACGCACATTGTTGCGGTTGAGCTGGTGCTGCAACACATCCACCTCGTGACTCAGGGTCAGCTTCAGGCGCTGGTGCAGGTCGGCGGCCGTGATGTCCTGCTTGACCTTGTAGCTGAGGCCATAGAAACCGCGCTGCCGCCAGCCGGTCAGGTAGAGCACGGTTTCGCGCAGGGTCTTGCTGGGGATGGTGCCGGAATGTACCGATACACCGCCGATGACCGGGTTCTTCTCGATCATCAACACCGATTTGCCGAGCTTGGCGGCGAGAATCGCTGCCGATTTGCCGGCCGGACCGCTGCCGATGACGATGAAATCATAGTGTTGCTGGCTCATCGCGACCTCTTCACATGCAGGAGAGCGCGGATCATAGCACGAGCCTGCGGAACAACGGCACGGCCTGGATCAATCCGCGGACAACAGGCCACTGTCCTTGCGCAGGCTGCGGGCACTGCGCAGCAGCGGCCGCTCGACGCGCAGCGCGGACGGGAGGGAACGGCTGGCGCGCTGCGCCTGTTTCTGCGACGCATAGCGCCCGAGCAACAGTCCGATATGGCCCTTGCGGCCGCCGGCGGCCGGTGCGCGATAGACCCACAGCCGATCCAGGGCCACGCCCCGGTTGCTCAGTCCCTGCAGGTGGCGTTCCAGCGCTCGGGCAGCGGCGTCACCCGGGTTCAGCGTCATCAGCTGGATCGACCAGCCATCGGCTTCGAAGTCGCGCAGCCAGCGGTCAGTGGCCACGAGCCGTTCGTGCAGCAGGGGGTAGGCGGCAAATCCGGCAAAACGCCCGGCCTGCCCGGCTGGCGGCGTCTTGCTGGCGAGCAACTCCGGCCTCGCGCGGTCTTCTGCCGCCGAGTCCACGGGCACAAGGATCTTTCCTGCGGGGCCGGTGGATTCGGGCGACGGCTGCTGCGCCAGCGCAGTCCGTGGTGCGGGCGCGGCGACGGGTGCGGGTTCGCCCCCAGCGGCGTTCCCGTCGGTGGGCGTGGCGTCCGTCACCGAGCTGTCCACGGGCTGTTCGGCCGGCGCAACGACAGGCAACGACGCATCGGACGACAGCACATCCAGGCGCACACGCCACAGCCCTGCGACCAGGGCCGCGACCAGTACCAGCAGGGCCGGCAACAGCCAGCGCCAACGACCTGCCGAAGGCACTTGCAGGGGGCGGCAGTCCGAGGCGTCCAGGTCGACCGCTGCTTCGCGCAACAGCGGGATGCGGCCGCCGCAGTCGCGCAGGATGCGGCGCAGACGCCCACTGGAGGGCAGTGTCATGCCCGGCGTAACGCAGACCCTCTGGTCGAGGTAGTCCCGGCTTTCATCGTCGCTCAGCGGGCTCACCCGGGCCACCTTCAATTGGGGTGGCTCTGGCGGCAACACCCTGCGCCATCCAACAGGCCAGTCGAGTCGCCCGGCCAGCACCAGCGCCGGAGGCGGCTGCAGCGATTGCCATGCCGAATAGAGGATATCGCGCCCCTGCGGCAGCGCCAGTTCGAAACCGTCCACCAGCCAAATCTTCGTCTGGGCTGACGCATTCAGGGCGGTGGCCAGTTCATGCTGGGGCAGCGGCGTCCCTTCTCCGCCGGGATGACGCAGGCGCACCATGCCCTGGGGCAGGAAGTCGATGGCCAGCCAGTCTCCGTCATCACAGCGCAGTTCGATGAAGGCCCGCAGCAGGCGCGTCTTGCCAAGGCCCGATTCGCCGTGGATGACCGTCATCGACCCTGACGCAGCGGCCGCGGCAGACAGGTCCGCCAGCAACCGTGCATGGTTGCGGGTCATGAAATAGGCATCCTGGGTATCGTCTGGGGACATCGGTGTTCCGGGCTTGATAAGATGGTCGTGACGGATCCCGGCGGACTATAGCAAGTTCGCCCCCAGCAACCCAGACTGACTGACCATGAATCCCCAACGACTCCTCGAAGACCTCGAAGCCCTGATCCCCAGCCTTGCCGACCCGGTGCTGGACCGCTACTTCCGGCACACCACCGCCACCCGCAAGAGCGATGGCAGCATCGTGACCGAGGCCGACCAGGCCGTGCAGCTGGCCTTGTCCTCGGCATTGCAGGAAACATTTGCCGAGGCGCGAATGCTCGGCGAGGAGATGGACCCCGCCGATCAACAGGCGGTGATCGATTCTGGGCGGAGCTACTGGTGCCTGGACCCCCTGGACGGCACCAACAATTTCCACCACGGCATGCCACTGTTCTCGGTCAGTCTGGCGTTGATTCACCAGCGGCGCTTGGAACTGGCGCTGGTCTACGACCCGGTGCGGCGGGAACTGTTCAGCGCCCGGCGCGATGGCGGGCTGCGCATCAACGGTCAGGCCGCGGAACGGCCCGGTCAGCCGGAAGCACTGAGGGAATGTCTGGCGTTCGTGGATTTCAAGCGGCTGAACAGACCACTGAAGGAGAAACTGCTGCAGGGCATGCCCTTCAAGTCGCAGCGCAACATCGGCAGTTGCGCGCTGGAATGGGCCTGGCTCGCCGCCGGCCGCAGCCAGTTGCTGCTGCACGGTGGCGAGAAGTTCTGGGACTATGCGGCCGGCGTGCTGCTGGTACAGGAAGGGGGTGGCATCAGCAGCGCCGACGACGGATCACCGATCTTCAACCAGAGCCTGGACAACCGCCCCTGCATTGCGGCCAGCACGCAGGAACTGCAGCAGCAGTGGTTCGCTTACCTGTTCCAGGAGGCGTAACGGGCGGCCTGTCCGTGCTGCCACCACTGGCGCTGGCGGGCATCCTGCCAGGCACGGGCTGCGCTATCGGCGTTCCAGTCGCTGTCAGCGTCGATGTCCGCGTCACCCCGCAGGCGCGAGACGAAGCGCATGCTGAAACTGAACTCGCCATCGCCATCCCAGTTGCCGCGGCCTTTACCACGCCCCCGGCCCTGACCGTAGCCGTCACCCAGATAGCGGCCATGGCCGTAGCCCTGACCGGCCGGAGCGTACCCGTAGTCCACGGCATAGGCATCGTAGGCCACCGGCGCTGCATAACCCGCATAGGCTTCCTGCCGGGTCACCGGCCAGGACCGGACCACCGGCCGAACCGCCGCATCCGGCGCCGCCACGGCCACTTCCCCGGCCTGAGCTTCGCTTGCAGGAGCCGCATCAGCCGCGGCCGCCGCTGCCGCCCCGCCGTCGGCAGTGGCGAAAATGCCACCGTTCAGCGGACGCACGATCCGTTCACCGCGGCTTTCGCTGCCGGCGCTGTCTGCCGGCTCGGTGATGTCAGCGCCAGGGGCAACCCGTTCGGCGCGTGCTTCCAGGTCGTTCTGCAGCTGTTCATTGACGGCGATGCCGTGGCTGGCCTTGTCCAGATTGTCAGTGCCATTGAATTGCAGATAGCCCAGAATGCCGGCATAGAGCGCCGCAGCGGAAAACAGCCCGGCCAGGTGAATACCGCCTTGAGATCCGTTCGTCATGATCGTGTCCTCGTTGTCGTTATGTGTGGAATGCCGAACAGTATATTAGTATTTGCTTATATTTTCAATTGATATGGATGACCCTGCCCTGAGCAGTCCTCTGCTGTACCTGCTGCTGTGCCTGCTGCTGGCCTTTCCACCCGCGCAAGCCGAATGGCGGTTGGTGTCGCAAAACCTCAACCGCTTTTTCGACGCCATCGACGACCCGGAGGACGACCGGGTGCTGAGCGCGCAGAAATACCGCAAGCGCGTGGCGCAGCTGGCGAAACGCATCATCGAAACCCACGATCAGCCCGATGTGCTGGCGTTCCAGGAAATCGAGAAGAAGGCCATACTCGAAGCGGTGGCCCGCGCCGTCGAAAAAACCGGGGGACGCCGTTACCGGGCGCTGCTGATCGACGGCAACGACCGCTCCGGCATGGATGTGGGCTACCTGGTGGCGGAGGAGCTGGATCTGCGCCGCGTCGAGCCGCTGTTCGCCGGCGAGCACTACCGTTATAAAAAAAATGGCCGCCAGGTATCAGCACCGCTGTTTGCCCGCCCTCCTCTGCTGATCGAGTTCTGCCGCGAGCGCTGCATCACCCTGGTCAATGTCCACCTGCGTTCGATGCGCGGGCTGCGCCATCCGGTCAAGGGGCGGCGTATTGCCTTGAAACGCCAGCTGCAGGCGGAGACCCTGGCCCGCTGGGTGCAGGACCTTCAGGCCCGCGAACCGGACAGGGCGCTGGCGCTGGTGGGCGATTTCAATGCGCTGACTCCGTCGGACCGCTTCGTCGATGTGATCGGCACCCTGATCGGCCGACCCGATACCGAGCGGCCCGCGCGGGTGAGCCCGGATCTGGTGGAACCGGACCTGATCGACGCCAGCCGCGACCTGCCCGGGAAAAAGCGTTACTCCTACCGCTACAAGCGGCGCAAGCAACTGCTCGACTACCTGCTGCTCAACCGGGCGGCGGCCGGCTGGCTGCGCTCGATCCGCTATGGCTGGATCGACTACCGCGTTTCCGACCATTCGGCGCTGACGGCGGTATTCGATCAGCCCTGATGCGGCGCGGAGAGGTAGTCCTCACCCTGCATTTCCAGCAGACGGCTGCGCGTGCGGCGGAATTCGAAATCGAGATAACGGCCTTCGTAGAGCCTGTCCAGCGGGCAGTCGGACGACAGAATCAATTTCACCCGGTGATCGTAGAGCACATCGATCAGTGCGATGAAACGCCGTGCGGCATCGGCCTGTTCGTCGTCCATGCAGGGCACGCCGGTGAGCACGAGTGTCTTGCATCGGCCGGCGATCTCCAGGTAGTCGAAACGGCTGCGCGGACTCTGGCAGAGCACATCGAAATCGAACCACAGGGTTTCCGTATCCTGCAGGCGCGTGGGGATGGACCGCCCCTGGATCAGCAGCGGCTGACCGGCCAGTGGCTGGCTCAGATGGGGCTGCAGGTGCTCGCGGATACGCTGTACCGCCTTTTCGTCATGAGGGTGGTGAAACAGCCCGGTCTCGCGCAGCGTCAGGCTGCGGTAGTCGATGCCACCGTCCATGCTGACCACGCGGCAATGCTGCATCAATGCGTCGATGGCCGGTTCGAAGCGTGCCCGCTGCAAGCCGTCTGCATAGAGCCGTTCCGGCGGCGTGTTGGAGGTGGTCACCAGCACCAGGCCGCGCTGGAACAGGGCTTCGAGCAGGCGGCCGATCAGCATCGCATCGCCGATGTCCTGGACTTCGAACTCGTCCAGGCAGAGCACGGCCGTCTCGTCCACCAGCTGATCGGCGATCAGCGCCACCGGATCGCCGGATGCGGATTTGAGCCGTTCATGGCGGTCATGGATGTCGCTCATGAAGTGATGAAAATGGGTACGGCGCGACGGCCTCTCGCCGAGGCTGGCATGGAACAGGTCCATCAGAAAGGTCTTGCCGCGCCCGACGCCACCCCACAGATACACACCCTGAACCGGTTCCGCCCCCCTGCCACAGAGGGCGCGCAGCCAACCGAGGGGGCGCGTCGACCGGGCGCGCAGATCGCGCCACAAAGCGTCGAGCGCATACAGAGCATGGCGCTGCGCGGGGTCATCATGGTAGCCGGATTGACGGGTATGGCGCTGGTACAGCTCGCTGGGGGTCATGCGGTGAACATTGGCTGGGGTGCTGGACATAGCTTAGCCAATGCGGAACCGGGCGCTTTATACTTTTGTCTGAAAAGCTTATACGACACGCCTTCCGCGTGCCCTGAAATGCCCTCAGGCTGCCACCTTTTTCATTGAAAACTGCGAATCGATTCGCACATAATGGGGTGCTCAGCCGGTATCATCGTCCTTTAACTCTGCCAGCAGTTAGGCTACCCCGGATCATGTCCATCCAGAACCGCGTAATGAACCCCGCAATCGCACGCCAGCTCTACGAGAAGAGCGAACGGTTGCGGCGCCAGCGGATGGGCAAGCCGGCCGCCATCGAATCCTTCCCGCGGGTGGTCAAGACACTCAGCGGTCTGTGGGGCTACCGCGAAGGGCAGAAATACCTGGAGGAGCTGATCCTCGTCGAGGGCGGCAAGCGGCGCAAGGGCTTTCCGCCCGAGGTGCAGGAAGAGCTGATGTTTCTCTACCAGCTGCTGCTGGACCAGCACCGCCTGATCGCCCGCCCCGGGCAGCGCATGTACGCACACCGGCCGCCGGGCACCAAGTTCACCATGGGCGGCCTATAGGCGGGCCTGACGCAGGGCCTCGTCCAGCCGCTGCTCGTCGATCGGGTAGCTGAGCGCGGCATGGAAGTCGAAGCGCGAGGCCACCCGTTCGAACTGGTGTGCCTGCTCCTTATCGTAAAACACGATCACCTTCACCTGCGGCTGCTGGGCGATGCTCGCCATCAGCGATTCCAGTTGCGAGGTGCGGTCTCGAAAATCGGACTGGAAATTGAATTCCGCCACGATCACATCCGGCGCCTGCTTTTTGATAGACTTGATCGCCTTGCGCATCGAGTCGAGACGCTGCGGTTCGTAGCCCGCTGAACGGTACAGCGGACTGAAATCCGGGTAGCCTCCCAACTCGAGTATGTGCAGCAGCCGCGCGGTCTGCTGGCCGGATTGCGCCGTCATGCCTGGTCTTCCTGTTACTGTATCGGGGAGATTATACACACCCTGGAATGTGCCGAATCATGCGCCGACACCTACATCGTCACCGCCGCAAACTGCTGTCCCTGCAGGCCTGGCGCATTCGCCTGGTGTTCTGGGGCGGCGCGCTGCTGCTGGGCGGCATCGCCGCGTCCTTCGCGCTGGTGGCGGCGCGCATGGATCACGGATTCCGTGACCTCGTGGAACGCTGGCCCTGGCTGCCCTTCGTGATGATGCCGTTGGGGCTGATGCTGATCAACTGGCTGACCCGCCGATTCTTTCCCGGCGCCGGAGGCAGCGGCATTCCCCAGGTGATCGCCGCATTGCAGATGAAGCAGCGGGCCGCGGTGCTCTCCTTCCGCATCGCGGTCGGCAAGCTGTTGCTCACCAGCCTGGGGCTGTTCTGCGGTGCGTCCATCGGCCGCGAGGGCCCGACCGTTCACATCGGTGCTTCGATCATGTATTCGTTGCGCCGCTTCGCCAGTTTTCCCGACTTCTACTACCGCCACGGGCTGATCGCGGCCGGCGGCGCCGCCGGCGTGGCGGCAGCCTTCAATACGCCGCTGGCGGGCATCGTTTTCGCGCTGGAAGAGATCAGCCGCTCCTTCGAGGCGCGCACCAACGGCGTGATCATGACCGCGGTGATCTTTGCCGGCCTGACCGCCATGGCGCTGCTCGGCAACTACAGTTACTTTGGCGTCAGCGATGTACAGTTCGCGCTCAACCCGATGCTGGTGCTGAGCATTCTGCTCTGCGGCATCATCGGTGGCCTGCTGGGCGGGCTGTTCAGCCAGGCGCTGATCAGCGGCAACCGCTGGATCCGTCCCTGGATCACCCGCTACCCACTGCGCGTTACCGCACTGCTGGGCCTGTTGCTGGCCTGCATCGGCTGGCTGTCGGGTCACGACAGCTTCGGAACCGGCTATGAGAAGGCCTACGGCATCATCACCGGTGAAGGCGATTTCGATCCCTGGTTTCCACTGTACAAATTCATGGCCACGCTGGGCTCCTATCTGACCGGAATACCGGGGGGCATCTTCGCGCCGTCGCTGGCCACCGGTGCCGGCATCGGACAGAACCTGGCACACTGGATACCGATCGCACCGGTGGCCTTCATGGTGATGGTGGGCATGGTGGCCTATTTTGCCGGGGTCATCCAGGCGCCGATCACGGCCATGGTCATCGTGCTGGAAATGACCTCGAACGAGAACATGATCTTTCCGCTGATGATCAGCGCACTGCTCGGCAGCGGCGCATCATCGCTGGTCTGCCCGCGCTCGCTGTATCGCGTACTGGCGGAGGATTTCCTGAACCCGGCGGGCAAGCCCGCAGCACGGGCGCGGCGGGAGGACTCTGGGGAAGACGATCAGATGCAGCGGTAGTGCAGCAGATTGTCCCCGGCTTTTTCGACGCTGCTGCCCAGGCTGATGACACCGCTGCCGAAGAGCGTATTCTCCTCGCGGCGCAGGAAGAAGTTCTGACCGTCCTCGGTGCGGATGAAGGTGCCGTTGGTGCTCTGGTCGGTGATCACGAAACGACCGCGACGCACCTCGATGCGGGCGTGGAAGCGGGAGATGAGATCACCGGAGATAATCAGGTCACAGTCCTTGCCTCGTCCGATCTGAAGGGTATCGCTGTCCAGGCCGAGCGTCAGCTTGCGGCCGTGGTAGTCCAGTTCCAGCATCTGCGGCTGAGTGTCCCGGGCCGGGTTGGTGAAACTGCCGGCCGTGGCCATGTTGGTGATGTCGGCATCCGGCTCCCAGGCCAGCATGTAGACATCCAGCGGCACCTCCTTGCCCTTGAGACGGATGCGGTCGAAAGGACGCAGCTTGTCCAGCATGTCGGGGCTGTGCACCCGTTCATGCACCATGCCGGAACAGAGTATCTGCCGCGCCTTGGCCATGCCGACCATGCGCGCAGCCACATTGACCGTATCGCCAAAGATGTCGTTTTCCTCGATGATGGCGGGGCCATAGTGCAGGCCGATGCGAATCGAAAGGCCGATGGTCTCCGGCGAGCGCAGATCCTCCATCGTTTCCTGCATCATCTGGGCGGCCAGCAGGGCCAGATCGGTATCGAGGAAATACACCAGGATTTCGTCACCGATGGTCTTGACCAGCTTGCCCCGGTGCCGCTTGCTGATGGAGATGAGGGTATTGAGCGCCTTGGTGATGCGTTCGCGGGCTTCGAGGTCGCCGAGATTTTCATACAGGGCGGTGCTGCCTGCCACATCGGCAAACATGACGACACATTCGCTGGATTGCACTGACATTCTGCCCTGCTGCTCCCTGTACCCGTTTCGGCACGGCCCGCGTAAGACCGCGTTTTGATGTGTTATGGACGGTTATAGCACCAAAACGGTGCCAAAACCGCCGCGATTCTATCATGAATTGGCTTCGATCCAACGAATCGCCGCCAGAAGGCGCTGCAGGCTGCGTTCGCGGCCGATCATTTCCACCGTCTGATCGATCGGCGGAGAGAAGGAGCCGCCGGTGGTGGCCACCCTCAGCGGCTGACCCACCTTGCCCATGCCGACCTCCAGTTCCTCGGTGATCGCTTTGATCACGCCGTGGATGGCTTCGGCTTCCCAGGCGTCCAGCTCGGCAAGTCGCTGATGCAGCAGGGTCAATGGCTCGATCGAGCCCGGCCGCAACGCCTTCCTGGCGGCCTTCGGGTCGTAGTCCTCGAAATCCTCGAACACATATCGGATGCTGTCGGCCAGTTCGTTGATGGTCTTGACCCGTTCGCGGTAGAGATCGACGATCGGCGCCAGATCCAGATCCTCATCCACGGCAACGCCGATCTTCTGCAGCCGCTCGCGCACCAGCGCAACGATGCGGCCGAGATCGGCGCTCTTGAGGTACTGCTGGTTGATCCAGTCCAGCTTCTCCGGGTTGAAGGTCGAAGGGGCGCGGTTGATGTCCTTCAGGTCGAAGTACTCGATCATCTCCTCGCGGGTGAACAACTCCTGGTCACCGTGTGACCAGCCCAGACGCACCAGGTAATTGATCAGCGCCTCGGGCAGGTAACCGGCATCGCGGTATTGCATCACGCTCACCGCGCCGTGCCGCTTGGAAAGGCGCTTGCCGTCTTCTCCGAGGATCATCGGCACATGGGCATACAGCGGCACATCGGCACCCAGCGCCTTGAAGATGTTGATCTGCCGGGGCGTGTTGTTGACATGATCATCACCACGGATCACATGCGTGATCTTCATGTCCCAGTCATCGACCACCACCGTCAGGTTATAGGTGGGCGTGCCATCGGAACGGGCGATGATGAGGTCATCCAGTTCCGCATTGCTGACGCGAATCTCCCCCTTGACCAGGTCATTCCAGGCCACCACGCCCTCCCGCGGATTGCGAAAACGCACCACCAACCCCTCGGCATCCCCCGGCTTCAGGCCCAGATCGCGGCAATGGCCGTCGTAACGCGGTTTCTGCTTGAGCCGCATCTGCTCGTCACGCAGCGCATCCAGCCGCTCACGGGAGCAGGAACAGTAATAGGCATCGCCCTGCTCCACCAGCCGGTCGATGACCTCACGGTAGCGGTCGAAGCGCTCCGTCTGATAGTAGGGCCCCTCGTCGTAGTCCAGCTCCAGCCACTCCATGGCATCGAGAATCGCCCGTACAGAAGCCTCCGTAGAACGCTCCCGGTCCGTATCCTCGATACGCAGCACGAAGCGGCCACCCGTCTTGCGCGCGAACAACCAGCAGAACAGCGCCGTGCGGGCACCGCCAATGTGCAGGTAACCGGTGGGACTGGGGGCAAAGCGTGTACGGGTCATGGGTCTCGTCTCTCGAAGCGATCAAAGGCGCGCTATTCTAGCAAGGCTGGAGGCCCAGGACAGTGTTTCAAGCGGCTTTTGGTACCGTTTTACATCACCTGCAAGCCGGAGCGCATTGCTCCAGTTCAGCGAGCAGTGTTAGTACCCGCAAGCACCACCCGCATCACAGGTAATTCTTAAGAATGTACACATACCGAAGAATGCGGCCACTCACTGTGCCTTTGACAACAACGACCGTAATCGGTATCAGAGCACAGGGCGGGGGCGATGGGCGGACTGCCCGTTCCAGCGGCTTGATAGACGGCGCTGCACAATCGTTTGGGCCTATTTTTTATCACTTATTCCTCTTTCCATGATAGACCGCCTACTTAAGCGCCGTCTGGATGGTGTTCATATCTTTCGCAGGCCATCTTCACCGATCGGAACCTCTGTTGGCCGCTCGGCTACACGATAAATCGGCGCCATGGAAGGCGCCGATTTATCGCCTGCTTCAGCTGACTTAAAAAGGGGCGTACTTTTTTGCTTCGCAAAAAATGTGACGCTTTTTACGGTCAGCTGCAAGCATTTGTTATACCTTTTACGGTAAGGTTTTGATATACCTTAACTCATGTAATTCATGCCCTGTTAATTTTGTATCACTTTTTTCTGCGCCTTCCTCAACAAAGCCGAAACTTTCATAGATTCTTCTTGCTCTTATATTTTGCTTAATAACCCAAAGATACAAGGCATTCCATTTTTTGTTTTTTGAAATATTAATAACATATTTTGTTAGCTCTGATCCGAAACCATTGCCCCAATACTCTGGTAGTATATTTAGCGCAACTAGTTCTCCACAGTTTTTATTTTCAAGCTCATTATCCCGTGCCGGACCAAAAACACTGAAGCCAACAATAAAACCATTTTTCTCAATAACCAAATTGGTTCCAGGGCCTTTTTTTGTGAGAGCTTCAGACCATATTATTTTTTTTGACTCTACTGACAATGACTCTAAATATTCTTTTGGCATAAATTCTTTGTAACCCACTTGCCAAGCTTTCACATGTATTTTGGCTATTTCATTAGCATCTTTTACATTTGCTTCTCGTATGCTCATAAGATTGACAAAAGATCCTGATATTTAATTTTTCTGCAATTACAACGACCTGAAAAAATACTCATGATCCCCCCATATCTATTGAAGGTATAACGATTGAATTCACTTGCCGCAAAAAGCAGAGTGGAGCGATAGCGGAACGCCGCTTTTTGCGGTCAAGTGGAATGATTTGTTATATTTATATATTCATATATTTTGTTCAGTGACTCTTGATTTTTATTTTCACCAAACAGAAGTTTGCCGTATTCATTTAACGCAAATTTTTTCCCGTTTTTTAATTTGACTAAGATGAACCCAGAGGGCGTAAGAGTCCTCCCTCTGCCATAATGGATATTTATGTGGTCAATATCATCGAATAAACCAATAATAATGGATTCACCAAAAATATTCTTCTCTTTAAAATGAAAAGAACCTTTGTTTTTATCCAGAACGAATTCCCTTTTTTTCCCATAAAGAGAAAATACCAGCGAAATAAGTAATGCCATAAAAAAATTTGGGATATCGCCTTTCAATAACACATACAAAGCAATGCCCATGGAAAACACACCAAAAAGCAGGAAGCCTAACGGGTAGTGGGTGACTGTTAGTTTCTGTTTTTTTTCGATTAATTTCATAACCCAATAACATAACGCTTCGCATAACCGGACGCAAAAAGCGAAGCGCAGCGTAGCTTTTTGCGGTCCGAGTTTATGCGATTGTTAGAAGTCATTTATCAATTTCCTGATAATCTTCCCATGACACACTTTGTATTTCTTTCCGCTGCCACACAAGCATGGGCTATTTCTGGTTTGACCTTGTAGCGCCATCATTTCCAAAAGAGGCTTCGCGGCACTAAGTTTTTGATGTGCATTGGCCTCTCTGCCAGATAGCGACAGTTCATACTGTAATGATCTTTTTCCCTTATTTTCGATTCGGAACACGGCGTTATGCACGGCAATAAATTCATCTACTATCGGATTACCGGTAATGTTAATACGAATATTGTTAACCTGTCTCCCTTCATACTTTGCTTCATAATCGGCTACGAATAGTATTCTCTCAAGTGGTATAGGCTTAGGCGTGATATCGATAAGCTCTCCCTCTGGTGTTTTCCATACAGCATGAAACTCCGCTTCCACCAATAACTGACCTTGCCAAATTTGCCACCCTAATATTCTTTCTCCACCGCCTGCTATTACTCTTTCAACAACCAATGGGAAACATTCGTTTTGTGGGGAATTTTGATTGGGTCTGCACTTTACATATTCTGGATCTTCGTGTGAGCCAATTTCTGACAGAAGCAAACGAATTTCATCTGTTATTTCACTAGGCACCATTTCCAATTTACCTTACTTCTAACGATGAGCTCAGCCGCCGCGTTAGCGGTCGGCTGAAGCGACTTGTTAAGTGCTTGCACAATGAGCAGCAAACAGCACAAGGCCGAGGCCGCATCATTCACTCATTTTAGAATATTGCACACAATCTGCTACTGGGGTTCCTCGCACTGAACGGCCATTCGAGGCCGCTCCAGCTTGATTTCGTTCTTGAATGGGCCCGCTTGATGCCAACATCTTGGGAAATGGCCTATTCGATGACGCAAAAGGTGTTTAGCGGAGAGAGGTTGATTTTCGGTTCCCTGCACCAAACGGCTTCCAACCAGGCCAGCGGCATCGGCTTTTCCCTGCCGCCGACAGAAACCACCCTCCTTGCACGCACTTGTTCAATTGCCGGGATGCCGATAAACGGAATGCGGCAATATTCAATCAAAGAAGAAAACGAAGTTTTCCACTTATTAACCCGGCAATAAAGAACATCTGCTACGCGGCATAACGAATTTTCTTGTGCTCAAAATACTTGGCTACCCGCTTAGGGCTCTTCTGCAACATGCGCATGTGCGACAAGACTTTCTTCTTCAA
>JALSKD010000021.1 GCA_026989015.1 Gammaproteobacteria bacterium | reverse complement strand
TTCAGTTCGCGGCTGATGCAGGTCCTCCGTGAGGACCGTGGGCTGGTCTACAGCGTCTACAGCTACTTCATGCCCATGGAGAGCAATGGTCCGTTCCAGATGGCGTTGCAGACCCGCAACGACCAGGCGGCCGAAGCGACCGAGCTGATGCAACAGCAACTGGAAGCGTTCATTGCACGCGGTCCGACGGAACAGGAGCTGGAGCATGCCAAGAAGAACATCACCGGCGGCTTCCCGCTGAAGATCGACAGCAACCGCAAGATCGTCGAATACCTGGCGATGATCGGCTTCTACGATCTGCCGCTGGACTACCTCGACCGCTTCAACGAGCGGGTGATGGCGGTCACCGCCGAACAGATTCGTGACGCCTTCGCCCGCCGGGTGCCTACGGATCGTCTGATCCGGGTCGTGGTGGGTGAGGATATCCGCCTCGGTGGCGGCGACTAGCGGGCAACGCAGACCGCGCGGCCGCGCCAGCCGGGTCCGTATCATTGGCGGTGACTGGCGCGGTCGGCGGCTGGCCGTCCCAGCCGGCGATGGCTTGCGGCCCACGCCGGACCGGGTGCGCGAGACCCTGTTCAACTGGCTTGCGGCCGATCTGCGGGGCGCGCGGGTGCTGGATGCCTTCGCCGGCGCCGGAGCACTCGGCTTCGAAGCCGCCTCGCGCGGGGCGGGGCAGGTCATGCTGGTCGAGCAAAACCGGCGAGCCGTCAGCCTGCTCGAGCGCCAGAACCGTGAACTGGGCGCTGAGGATCGGGTGACCGTGCTGGCCGGCGATGTGCGCGATCGACTGCGTCAGCATCCGCCATTGGCGCTGGATCTGGTCTTCATCGATCCGCCCTACGAGCGGCCGGAATTGCGCGAGCAGCTGCTGCAGGCATTGAGCGCGGGCGCTCACCTGAACCCCGGCGCGCTGCTGTTCGTGGAATGGCCCAGGCGCGCGGCACGGCCGTTGCAGGCCTGGGATGAGACCGGAAACTTGACCTGGATTAAGCAGAAACAGGCCGGAGAGGTGGCCTTTGCTCTGGCGCGCTGGGACGCAAGCGGCTAGAATCGCCGCTCGATTCCCTGTCACGCAGGCCGATGAAGAAAGAACGGATCGCCATCTATCCGGGCACCTTCGACCCGGTGACCTGCGGCCATACGGATGTCTGCATGCGTGCGCTGAAGGTGTTTGACCGGGTGATCATCGGGGTGGCGGACAATCCGCAGAAGCGTCCCTTTTTCGATCTCGACGAGCGCATCGAGATGCTGGAACTGGTGTTCCGTGATTTCGATTGCATCGAGATCAAGCCCTTTTCGGGCCTGCTGATCCAGTTCGCGCGGGACAACGGCAGCAAGATCATCATCCGCGGCCTGCGCGCGATCTCGGATTTCGAATACGAGGTCCAGCTGGCGGGCATGAACCGCTCGCTGGCACCGGAGATCGAAACCATGTTCCTGACCGCGGCGGAGAAGTTCGCCTTCGTGTCATCGAGCCTGGTGCGTGAAATCGCCCGACTCAATGGTGATGTCTCGGAGTTCATCCACCCCGAGATTCACCGACGACTGATTGAAAAACTTGAACTCAAGGAGTAACCGACCATGGCCCTGATGATTACCGACGAATGCATCAATTGCGATGTCTGCGAGCCGGAATGCCCCAATGACGCCATTTCGATGGGCGATGAGATCTATGTCATCGACCCGGATCTGTGCACCGAGTGCGTGGGACACTACGAGACCTCCCAGTGCGTGGAGGTGTGCCCGGTGGATTGCATTCCGAAGGATCCCAACCATGTCGAGACCGAAGAAGAACTGCTCGAAAAGTACCACCGTCTGGTAGGCGGCTGAGCCTCGCCGGAGACGGAGTGCCGGGCCGCGATTCCGCCGATCGCGGCCTTTTTTGTGCGCGCTCGCCGGAGCCGGGATCAGCGCTTGCCGTTATGGCGTGACACCTTGAAGTAATGCCTTAGCAAGCCGGCGGTGGAGGGGTCGTGTTCCTCGAGGTGTTCGCCGTGCAGCAGATCGCGTTGCAATCGCGCGGCCAGTTCCTTGCCCAGTTCCACGCCCCATTGGTCGAAGGAGTTGATGTTCCAGATGATGCCCTGAACGAACACCTTGTGTTCATAGAGAGCCAGCAGGGCTCCCAGGTTTTCCGGGGTCAGGGTGTCGATCAGGATCGTGTTCGACGGCGTGTTGCCGCGGAAGGTGCGGTAGCGCGAGATCAGTTGCTGGTGTTCGTAGTCCGGATCGGTCGGTGACAGGCCGTCGAGCACGGCGTCCAGGTCGCGGCCCTTCATCAGTGCCTCGGACTGGGCGATCAGGTTGGAAAACAGCAGCGACTGGTGGTCGCGCAACGGATAATGGGTGTTGATGGAGGCGATGAAGTCCACCGGCACCACGGTATCGCTCTGGTGCAGGAACTGGAAAAAGGCGTGTTGCCCGTTGGATCCGGTCTCGCCCCAGACGATGGGACCGGTACAGTAGTTGGCGCGCGCGCCGTTGCGCTTGATCTGCTTGCCGTTGGACTCCATGTCCAGTTGCTGCAGGTAATTGGGCAGCAGGTGCAGCAGACTGTCGTAGGGCAGGATCGCGGTGCTGCAGCAGTCCCAGAAATTGCGGTACCAGATGCCCATCAGCGCCATCAGCACCGGCAGGTTGTGGCGGAATTCGGTGCCGAAGAAATGCGTGTCCATGTCGTGGGCGCCCTTCAGCAACTTCCGGAAGTTGTCCATGCCGACCGTCAGCGCCACTGACAGTCCGATGCTGGACCACAGTGAATAGCGGCCGCCGACCCAGTCCCACATGCGGAAGACATTGTCCTCTTCGATGCCGAACTCCATGGCCTTATCGACATTGCTGGAAATGGCCACGAAATGACGGCCGATGTGTGCCGGGTCACCGGCCTGTTCGATGAACCATTCGCGGGCAGTCTGCGCTTCGTAGAGGGTTTCCAGGGTGGTGAAGGATTTGGAAGCGATGATGAACAGCGTGGTTTCCGGATCCATGTGCTCCAGGGTCAGGGCCATCTGGGCGCCGTCCAGGTTGGAGACGAAATGGGGTTCCACATGCCCGGTCCAGTAGGGGCGCAGCGACTGGGTGGCGAGGTAGGGGCCGAGGTCTGAACCGCCGATGCCGATATTGACCACATGACAGATGCGGCGCCCGCTATAGCCCCGAAGTTCACCGGAATGCAGGCGTTCGACGAAGGCGGCCATCTTGTCCAGCTCCGCATGGACTTCGGGCACCACATTGCGCCCATCGACGCTGTAGGTCTCTCCGGGGGCGGCGCGCAGGGCCATGTGCAGCACCGGTCGTCGTTCGGTGTGATTGATCGGGTGGCCATCGCGCAGCTTCTGCGTCCATGCCGGAAGGTGGCAGTGCTCGGCCAGAGCGATCAGGTCGTTGAGCGCCGGGGCGTCGATGCGGTTCTTGGAGAAATCGATGAACAACTCACCCACTTCTTCGGAAAACCGCTCGAAGCGCTGCGGGTCCTGTTCGAACAGTTCGCGGATATCGATCTTGGCCAGACGCCGCCGATGGGCCTGCAGGGCATTCCAGACGGTACTTTTTTCCAGGGGTAGTCTCTGTTCCATGGTTCGGTCAGCGGTTTTCGGCAAGCCGGATTCTAAACCAGTTTGCCAAGCCCCGTGTGAACGGCTTCACTGATCGGGCGGGTTGAGGGCGGCAGGCGGCATGACCGGGTGATTTGTGAGGCAAGTATATTAAATAACTCTAATATACTGATATCCTTTCCTGGATTGGCTATACTCGCCGGATTAACATGGATTATCTCCTCTCATGGTCAAGAAGCTGCTGAATCTGTCGTATCTGCACCCGAAACTGGTGCTGGTGCTGCTGATTCTGGTCACCGCCGCCGCGGCGCCGCTGCTGGGCCGACTGCACTACGACATTTCCGCGCAAAGCCTGATCACCAAGTCGTCTCCGGCCTGGGCGGCCTACCAGCGCATGCTCGAGGAATTCGGTTCGGATTCAACGGTGATCGTGGTGCTCTCCGATCCGAAACTCTATTCCCGAGACAGGCTGCTGAAGATCCGTGAAGCGCTGAAGCAGTTCGAGGCGCTGCCTTTCGTCAGCGATTCGAGCAGCCTGTTCAACGCCCCCAATGTGAAGGAGGTGGGTGGCTATATCCAGACCCAACCCTTCTTCAAGGAGTTGCCCAAGACCCTGGAGGAGGCTCAGCGCATCGTCGACGAGGCGCTGGCCAACCCGCTGGTCGAGCGCAACCTGGTGTCCCCGGACCGACACACGATGGCGATCAACCTGTCGATCTCGGCGGAGGACCGTCCCGGCCGGGACAAGGCGATCACCGATGCCATCGAGCGGGTGCTGGACGGCCTGAAGCCTGAGCTGGAGACCGTGTTCCAGATGAGCGGGGCCTTCGTCCGCGAGAAGATCTCGGAGCAGTTGCAGGTCGATCAGCGATACATTCTGCCGGCATCGCTGCTGGTGCTGATCGTCGTGCTGGGCCTGTCGATGGGGCGGCTCAACTGCTCCATCGTGCCGATGTCGACCTCGGTGATCAGCATCGTGCTGACGCTGGCGGTCATGGCCTGGCTGGACATCCCGATGAATGTGCTCAACTCGATCATTCCGGCGTTGCTGATCGTCATCGGCTCCACCGAGGATGTTCACCTGATGTCGGAATACCACATCGGTATCCGTCAGGGGCTGACACGGGATGAGGCGGTGGCGCGTCTGCCGGCGCACCAGTCGATCGCGGTGCTGCTGGCCTTCATCACCACCTTTGCCGGCTTCGTATCGATCACCGTCAACGATATCGAGATGCTCAGCCAGTTCGGCTGGCTGGTGTCGCTGGGCCTGTTCATCAACTTTGTCGTCACCGGTCTGTTCGTGCCGGCCTATCTGCGCCTGTTCGGCGGTACCGGAGCGGATCTGGAAGAACGCAACCTCTACCAGAAACTGTCCGGCCTGCTGTTCTCGGTGGTGATCCGCTTCAAGAAGACCACCCTGTTTTTGCTGTTGCTGGTGGCAGGCTATTTTGCCTGGGGCGCTCAGTACCTGCAGGTCAACAACAATACCCTGGACTATTTCGCCGAGAACTCGCCGGTGGTGCAGCGGGCGGAGCTGATTCACGAAAAACTGTCGGGGATGCAGACCTTTTCCATCGTGCTCGAATCGCCCATCGAAGGCACCTTCCAGAAGGTCAAATACCTCGACGAGATTGCGCGCATCCAGGAGTTCATTGCCAGCCGTGGCGTGTTCGACAAGAGCTTTTCCTTTGCCGATTTCATCAAGCTGACGCACCAGGTCATGGACGAGACCGAAAAGCCGCAGTTGCCGGATGAGGACGAGGTGGTGCAGGTATACATGGAGTTCGTCCAGTTCGATGCGGTCAAGGCCTATGTCACTCAGGACTATTCGGCGGCGCGGATCCTGGTGCGCCATCATGTGGGCGACTCCAGTCGGCTCAAGCAGGAGTTTGCGGCCATTCGTGCCTTCATCGAGCAGGATCTGCGCTCCCAGCTGAAGGTCACCCTGACCGGCGATTCGGTGCTCAATTCCGACGCCGCCGATGCCATGGCACTGGGTCAGATCCAGTCGCTGCTGCTGATGGTGGCGGTGATCCTGCTGCTGGTATCGCTTTTGTTCATCGACATCCGTGCCGGTTTGATCGCGCTGATTCCGAACCTGTTTCCGGTGGTGGTGCTGTTCGG
>JALSKD010000020.1 GCA_026989015.1 Gammaproteobacteria bacterium | reverse complement strand
TGAGGTGGCCTTGCCACCGAACCAGTCACCACTGGCGCTACAGCTGTCGGCATTCTGGGCGCTCCAGCTGAGAACCACACTGTCGCCCTGCATCACATCACTGTCGCTGGAGGTAAAATCCAGTGATGGTGCCACCGGCTGCTCCACCACCCGCACATCGGCATAGTCGCTGATGAGGCCCTGGGGGCTGTTGCAACTGATGATGAAACGGCTGTCGCCGGTGATTCCGGTGATGACTTCACGGCCGCTGATGCCCTTGTTGCCGGACCAGTCGCCAGATGCCATGCAGGCGGAAGCCTGGCGGCTGGCCCAGGTCAGCGTCACCGACCCGCCGGGGGTGATCTCGCTGGCCGAGATATCGAGGCTCAGGTAGGCGCCCTCGGTGTCGCCGCGGTCGAGTACGCTGCCGTCCGAGGTGGCGCCGCAGGCGGCGAGCAGCAGGACAAGCCCGGCGACGAGCAGGCGGGCGGCCATGGAAATGGAGTACGGTAGGGTTGAAAGCTTCATCGGTGCTGTTCCGTCTTTGCGTTGGAATTCCGGCAACAGGGGACCGTGCCGGTCACGGTTCCGACAAAGGCAGACAGGGAAGGGAAGCGAACAGCGCGCAGCGGGAGGCTGGTTACCCATCCGGCAGCCCGGCGGTCATGGCGTAAATGCGGTAGACCCGAGGCTTTGCGTCCCAGCCTTTCGACTGGTTTGCCTTTATCAGATACTGCGATACTAGTCGCTGAAGCGCGTTTTACAGGGAAATGTGACGAAGATCACAGCGAGGATGCCGAAAGGCCGTTCCACCCCGACGGGCGGCAGATCAGTCGACCTGACCGCCCGGATGAAAGGCGCGCGAGAGGATGCGGCCGCGCAAGCCTGCGGGCAGAGGCTCCCGGTACACCAGCCGCCAGCGATAGGGCCAGGGCAACCGCCCCAGTGGCTTGAGTTCACCGTCCACGGTGGCCCACCACTCGGGCTGATTGAAATCGATATCGATGTCCAGAATACCTTGAGGTTCGACCCGATGCGGCACGGGCTCACGGCCGGCGCAGAAGACCGCCCGTTCTTCGCTCAGCAGCTCCACAGGGCCGGAAAACGCACCGGCGGGAATCAGATCGAAGGAGCAGCCATCGGGCCTCAGCCCGAGGGTAACGGGGTGATCGGTCTCGTTGCGCAGGCTGAGACGGATCACCGCGCTGGCCCGTTCATCCGGGGCATCCGCCTCGGGCGTACTCAGTATCGAGGTGCGCACCGAAAGATCGGCCCAGTCAAAATCGCGAATCAGGGCCTCGCCGTTCCCGGCAACCGCCAGCCGCACGCGCATTGCGCGTTGGAAATCATCACGCCGTCCGCGTATCTGCTCCAACACCCGCCCCCTGCCTTGTTCAACATAATAGCGGCCGATGCCAAAATCGAGCCGCAGGGATTCGGTCACCTGCCCGTCTCCAGGCGTCTTCTTCACCGGCCAGTCGGCAACCACCCGACCCCGCAAATAGGGGAATTCCGGCTTCTGCCTCTGTACGCGCGCGGCCACCGCCACGCCACCGCTGGCCGGTCGCATCGCCAGCCACAGGCGCTCGCCCTTGCGCAGGCCGCCATGCAGCAGCGCGGGATCGACCCGTCCGGCCGGGATCCGCGAAAACAGGTAGTTGAGCCGCACATAGTCGCCGCGAAAAATATCGCGCGGGTCGATCGGTGCGGTCTGCACCACCAGCTCACGCCCGCGGTGCAGCGTCCATTCCTTGTCCACCACGATCGCTGCCACCGCGCCGATCTGCAACAGCACAGCCAGCAGAACAGGCCACCGGCGGCTCACGACGATGCCTCGCGTCGGTTGCGCCGGTACCAGTGGCTGAGCGCAAACAGACCGATGCCCACGGCCAGGAACACCAGCCCCCGCGCCACCAGGCTGTCGAACAGATCCAGATAACGCATCACCACCAGCACCGCGAACAGCAACGCACCCCAGACCAGCCGGCGCCGTTTCACTTCCCGCGCGCCACTGATCATCATCCACAGACTGAGCCCCAGGGTCAGCAGATTGATCAGCAGCGCCTGACCACCCCAGAGCACGATCGTGCGCTCCGAGCCGGCCAGGCTCGCCACCCACTGCGGTGCAACCACCAGCAGCCAGATGCCTTCCGCCAGCCACAGCGCGCCGCCGGGCCTGTGCCGACGCAGCAGCAACAACAGCACGCTGGCCTGACTCAGGATCATGCTGATCCAGAAGGCAGGCGTGCTCAGCAAGCCTTGCATCGACTTGCGCATCCACTCGAGGGTGAAATTCTCGATGCTGGACACCATCAGCAACAGCACCAGCACCGCCAGACCGGGCGCGGCCAGGGCTTCGGCCAGACGGTTGTCCGAGGGCCGATCCAGCGCTTTCGTCCATTCGGGCAGGCTCACCAGCAGCAGCGCGGCGGACAGCAGCACCGGCAGCAACAGTTCTTCACCGCTGGTGGCAATGGATCCGGCCAGGGCCACCAGCAGCACCGTCGAGTAGAATCGTGCCAGCATCGGCGATCCCAGCCGCCACACCAGCGGCAGCAGCAGCCCCAGCGGCAGAAAGACCCAGGCGTTGGGCAGGCGAAAATCGAGCACCTCACTGAGGTGCCAGACCAGCACCAGGATCAGCGCCATCCAGGCCTGTATCCGCGACTGCAGCGCCCAGGCCAGGGCCAGCACGCCCAGCGACCACAGCAGCAGGGCGTCCGGATAGTGACTGTTCAGGTGATAGATCTGACCCACCAGGAAGATGCCCGCGCCCATCAGCATGCTGCCGATGGCAAACAGCCCCTCGGCCAGCAAGCGGTTGCGTTCCATCACCAGCACGGCACTGCCATGGATCAGCAACATGGCGCCGAAAATCACCGTCAGCTTCAATGCCCGGCTCATCGCTTCCCAGTTGTAGGCGAACAGCAGGATCACGCCCAGACCGATCAGGATCGCGCCCGCCGCTGAAACCAGGTGGCGCCAGAAACCGCCGCCGTCATCCGCGAGTTCATCGAGCCGGTAGCGCGCGCTGAGGGCCACAGCCTGCTGCGGTTCGATCAGGCCTTCCTGCTGCCACACCGGCAACTCCTGTTTCAGCCACTGCAAGCCCTTGTCCGACATCACTGCCGTTCCCGCTGCATTTCTTCCGCAATCACTGCCAGCGCTTCGTCGAGCTGAGACCTGGGCACATAGAAATGGGGTGACAGGCGGATGCCACCACCACGCGCCGCACAGAGAATGCGCTTGCCGATGAGCCGCTTGAACAGGCGTTTCGGATCGAGCCATCCTGGACGGAAGGTGACGATGCCGGACAGCCGGGAATCCCGCGCATCGGTCAGCAGTTCGGCTCCGTCGATACGGCGCAGCCCTTCGATCAGATGACGGCTGTTGTCATGCACCCGTTCGCCGATCCGTTCCATGCCCTGTTCCAGCAGCAAAGCCACACTGGCCTGCAACGCATGTATGCCCAGGGTATTGGGGCTGCCCGCTTCGAAGCGGCGCGCGTTGTCGAGCACTCGAAAATCACTCTGGGCGTAGTCCTCCAAGGGCTCCACCATGTGCCAACCGTACTGCAGCGGCCGCAGGCGGTCCTGAACCGCGTTCCGGACATACATCACGCCCAACCCCTCGGGCGCGAGCAGCCACTTGTGACCGTCGGCCACCGCCACATCACAGCTGATGGCCTGCACATCGAAGGGCAGGGCTCCGATCTGCTGGATTGCATCCACGCAGAACAGAATCCCGCGGTCACGGCAAAAACCGCCCAGCCGGGGAAGATCCATGCGCAGGCCATCGGCATACTGCACCGCCGAGACCGAGAGCACGCGGGTACGGGTGTCGCAGAGTTCAATCAGCGCCTGTTCCGGATCCTCGGTGGCGGTCAGATCGAGCTGGCGGAATTCGACGCCCTGCTCCGACAGGGATTGCCAGACGAAGCGATTGGACGGAAATTCCTGGCGGATGCCCACCACATTGTCGCCCGGCCGCCAGTCCAGTCCGTAGGCCACCATTGACAAGCCCTCGGAAGTGTTCTTGACCAGCGCAATCTCCTCTTCGCCGACCGCATTGAGCAGACGCGCCAGATCCCGGCGCAGTTGCCGCTCTTTCGCTTCCCAGCGTGGGTAATGAAGGGAACCCAGTTCGGCGTTCTCGTCGGCAAAGGCCTTGACCGCATCGGCGGTGACCCGCGGCCAGGGTCCGACCGCGGCGTGATTGAGATGGATCAGACGATCGGTGACCGGAAACAGCTCGTTCATGGAGCGGACTCAGTGAAAAACCGCATGCTAGCACCGCTGTGTGACGGGGAGGAAGCAAAAAAAATCCCCGCCGGAGCGGGGATCTTGTGACATTCCGCAGAATGCGGCCGGACAATCAGCGCTTGGAGAACTGGGTCGCACGGCGGGCCTTGCGCAGGCCGACCTTCTTGCGCTCCACTTCGCGGGCATCGCGGGTGACGAAGCCTTCCTTGCGCAGTGCGGGACGGAAGCTTTCGTCATACTGCATCAGCGCGCGGGTGATGCCGAGCCGGATCGCACCGGCCTGGCCGCTGGGGCCGCCGCCGCGGACATTGACATTGATATCGAACTTGTCGGCCAGATCGACGGTTTCCAGCGGCTGGCGCACGATCATGCGTGAGGTCTCGCGACCGAAATAGTCGTCGATGGACTTCTTGTTGATGGTGATGTTGCCGCTGCCTGACTTCAGATAGACGCGAGCGGAAGAGCTCTTGCGGCGGCCGGTTCCATAATAGTGTTCAGCAGACATAGGGGGTTCTCTCAGATATCCAGTACTTGTGGCTGCTGCGCAGCGTGCTTGTGATCGGCGCCGGCATAGACCTTCAGCTTCTTGAACATGGCGCGGCCGAGGGAATTCTTCGGCAGCATGCCCTTGACGGCGTGCTCGATAATGCGCTCCGGGTGAGTGGCGCGCAGCTTGGACAGGTTGACCGATTTCAGGGAGCCGACATAACCGGTGTGGTGATGATACATCTTGTCCTGTTCCTTGTTGCCGGTAACCTTGACCTTCTCCGCATTGATGACCACGATGTAGTCTCCGGTATCGACATGCGGGGTGTACTCCGGCTTGTGCTTGCCACGCAGGCGACGGGCGATCTCGGTGGAGAGGCGCCCCAGCGTCTTGTCGGTGGCGTCGACGACGAACCAGTCGCGCTTGACTGACTCCGGTTTGGCAGTGAAGGTTTTCATAAATAAATCCTGAATTCGCCTGTTCAGCGTTTGTCTTCTCAACGAAAGGGCGCGAATACTACCGGATCACCGGGCACTTGACAAGGCCTCGGAGCGCATATTCGAAGCTTCCCGGCTCGCTGACAGAAGACTTGCCTTTGTACCCTACAGCGGGTAAAAAAAGGCGTGGTCAAAAGACCACGCCAAAACCACCAAAGGAGGATGGAGGAGTATGCTGAAGTGAGACGGGGGGCGTCTCAAGGATTCAGCATATAATGATTATCTAATATATAATTCATCCCTGTCAATCCCTTTCCATCATCAAAACCGGAAACCCTTCACAAAACCCGAAGCCTGCCATGCACAAGCTCAGCCCCCTCGATCGCCTGCTGGTCGAAATCGAACACAGCCTGCGTACCAGCCTGGTCAAACCGCCGACCCGTCGCCCCTATCCGGCCAGTGACTGCACCGAAGATGCACTCGACGAGCACGACCTGCGCCATGCCGCCGGCCTGATGCGCGTCAACAATGCCGGCGAGGTGGCGGCCCAGGGCCTGTACCGCGGCCAGGCCCTGCTGGCCCGCGACGCCGCCGTGCAACAGCGCATGCTGGAAGCCTCCGCAGAGGAAAACGAACACCTCAACTGGTGCCAGACCCGGCTCGAACAGCTGGGCGAGCGACGCAGCCTGCTCGACCCGTTCTGGTACTGGGGCTCCTTCGCCATTGGTGCCGCCGCGGCTGCGGTCGGTGACAAGTGGAGTCTCGGTTTCGTCGAAGAGACGGAGCATCAGGTCACCCGCCACCTGGAAAGCCACCTCGAACGCCTGCCGGCCGAGGATGCCTGCAGCCGCAAGGTAATCGAGCAGATGAAGCGGGACGAGATGCGCCACGCCGAACAGGCCAGGCAGGCGGGCGCAGCCTCCCTGCCCTCTCCGGTACGCAAGGCGATGAGCTGGGTCAGCCGGCTGATGACTGCCACCGCCTACCGCGTATAGCGCTCAGGCTTCGACGATTTCGTAATCGTGGGTGATCTCGGCGGTCTTGCCCAGCATGATCGATGCCGAGCAGTACTTCTCTGCCGACAACTGGATGGCGCGCGCCACCCGGCTTTCCTCCAGCCCCTTGCCGGTCACGATGAAATGCAGATGGATGCGGGTGAACACCTTCGGGTTCTCATCGGCACGGTCATAGTCCAGCTCCACCTCGCAATGCACCACCTGCTGCCGCGATTTTTGCAGAATCAGCATCACATCGAAGGCGCTGCAGCCACCGAGCCCGAGGATCAGCATCTCCATCGGGCGGATACCGAGGTTGCGCCCGCCAAACTCCGGCGGGCCGTCCATGACCACCGCGTGGCCGCTCGGTGATTCACCGACAAAGGTCATGTTGTCCAGCCATTTGACTCTCGCTTTCATCGTATTCAGCACTCGCTTGTATGAAACATTTTTTATGGTATGTTATCGACGCCCATAATCATAATGACACAGGAAAGGAACCGTCGTGAGCGTGCAACCCATCAAGAAAATCGAGCCCACCCGCAACCCGGCACTGGAGAACTTTCTCAAGCACTGCCACAAGAAGACTCTTCCGGCAAAGCAGACCATCATCCACGCGCGGGACGAATCCCATACCCTGTATTACATCATCAAGGGTTCCGTCAGCGTGGTCATCGAGGATGAAGACTGCAACGAGATCGTCCTCGCCTACCTCAATGCCGGTGATTTCTTCGGCGAGATGGGGCTGTTCGAGCCCGACATGAAGCGCAGCGCCTGGGTCACCACCCGCAGCGAATGCGAGATCGCCGAGATTCACTACAACCAGTTCATGAAACTGGCGCGCGAGAACCCGGAAATCCTGTTCCAGCTTTCAGCGCAACTGGCCGACCGGCTGCGCAACACCAGCCGCAAGGTCAGCAACCTGGCGTTCATGGATGTCACCGGCCGTGTCGCCCGTACCCTGCTGGATCTGGCCGGGCAGCCCGATGCGATGACCCATCCGGACGGCATGCAGATCAAGATCACCCGACAGGAGATCGCCAAGATCGTCGGCTGTTCGCGCGAGATGGCGGGCCGCGTGATCAAGAACCTCGAAGAAGAGAACCTGATCTCCGCACACGGAAAGACCATCGTCGTCTTCGGCACCCGCTGAACCGACATCAGCCACGAACAAAAACGCCCCGGCCAGCGCGTGCTGACCGGGGCGTTCTGCTTTCCGCTTTGTGCCGTGAAGCGGCTATTGGCCGATAACGCGGAACTCCACACGGCGGTTCTGCGCCCTACCCTCGGGCGTGTCGTTGTTGGCCACCGGTCGGCTCTCTCCATAGCCCTTGGCCTCCAGCCGCCCGGCAGCGATACCCTGGCTGATCAGGTATTCACGCACGCTGCGGGCCCGGGCCTCCGAAAGCTTCTGGTTGCTGTCGGCCTGGCCCAGGCTGTCGGTATGGGCCTGGATCTCGATCCTCAGTTGCGGAAACTGTTTCAATACCTCGACCACCCGGTTCAGTGTCTGTTTCGACTCGGCGGTCAGGCGCGCTGAGCCCAATTCGAAGTAAACGCCTTCGATGCGCGTTTCGAACAGCGCGCAGCCCTCCGCATTGACCTCGGCACCGGCCGGTGTCTGGGGGCAGCGGTCCGCTTCATCGACCACGCCATCACCGTCCCGGTCCAGACTGCATCCCAGGTCATCCACCGCTGTGCCGGTCGCAGTGTCCGGGCAACGGTCCCTCGCATCGAACACGCCGTCGCCATCACTGTCGACAGGCCCGGCGGCGACCGGTTCGGCCGCCGGGCGTTGCGTCGTCGTTCGCTGCTGCCGGCCAAAGCGGTAGAGCAGATCCACCGTCAGCGCAGCCGCGTCCTTGTCATAGCTCTCAAGGTCGGCACGCAGCGCCCAGCCGCTTTTCCAGGCGTACTCTCCGCCCAGGCCCAGAGCGATCTGCAGACTGGTATTCTTGTCATAGGGCACGCTGGCGTCATTGCTGATGTGCCCCAGACCCGCCTTGGCGTAGGCAGCCCAGCCCACATGGTCGGTCCGGTCCTGATCATGGAAGTAGTAGAGCAGGTCCAGGGAGAAGGTCTGATAGTCGATATCCCCGACCGGCTTGAGGGTGGTCGTACCCAGATCGGCAAGGGCCAGCTCGGCACTGATTTTCGGCGTCAGATCGGCGCCGACGAACAGGCGCCAGGCGCTGTCGGAATCATCGTCCACCGAGTAGATGGTACCCCCGGTCTTCGGGTCCATCTTCGACAGGCCCAGGCCACCACCCAGGTACCAGGTCCAGTCATCGGTGTTGCGCCAGTCCGCGCTTACGGAAGCCGGCGGCACCCACAGCAGGGTCAACAGCAGGGCCAGGCCCAGCACGGGCAGAACGCGAGGGAACAGGCGTAGCAGGCCAAGCAGCAGCAGCGGGAGCAACAGCCCCTGCAGCGCACCGATGCCTTTGACGGCGGTTTCCACCACGCCACGGTCATCGCTGGTGTCCTGGAAGTCGGGCACGCCATCGTAATCACTGTCCGCGGGTGCACCGGCTGCGGCGGAGCCGTCGTTCCAGCCGTCGCCGTTGCTGTCGCTGAAGCCATCGACCCGGCCGTCGCCATCGGCATCGCTGCCACCCGCTTCGAGCACGTCGTTGCGGCCATCGCCATCGGCATCCAGGTCACGGGCATCGGGCTGGCCGTCACCGTCGGTATCGACCAGCGGCTGTCCACCGCCGGCCGCGACGCCATCGCCATTGACCATCGGTTGCCCGCTGCCCAGCCGACCGTCGCCATCGCCGTCACTGCCACCGTTTTCGATGACATCGACAATGCCGTCGTTGTCGCTGTCCAGATCGCGGAAATCCGCTACCCCATCCGCGTCGGTGTCGAGCAGAACACCGCCGTTGTAGGCGATCTGGCCACTGTCGGCGGTGCTTTCCACCGCATCCGCCAGGCCGTTGGCGCCCACGGTGTGGACGGCATCGATGCGACCGTTTCCATCGGCATCCAGGCCAGCGGCATCGGCGCCGGATTCGGCCAGGTCGAGCAGACCGTCGTTGTCGCTGTCCAGATCGCGGCTGTCGGGCACGCCGTCACCGTCGGTATCCACCGCGCCATCGCCTTCCAGCATGTCGGGGATGCCGTCGTTGTCGTCGTCGAGGTCGTCATCGTCGAGCAGGCCGTCGCGGTCGAGGTCATCGGAATCCCGGTAATCGGGGATGCCGTCGCCGTCACTGTCGGGCAGGTTCAGCGGGGTACCGCTGCGGGCATCGTCGAAGCCGTCGCCATTGAGGTCGGTGAAACCATCGACCCGGCCGTCGTCATCGACATCCGGGAAGCCGGATTCCACCAGGTCGGAGAGGCTGTCCTCGTCGGCATCGAGGTCATAGGGATCGGCCGCGCCATCGCCGTCGGTGTCCGTCAGCATCAGCATCGGTGCAACCCGGCCCTGGCTGTCCACCTGCGGCTGACCGCTGCCACTGATGCCATCGCCATCCGGGTCGCTGCCGCCGGATTCGATGACATCCGGAATGCCGTCGTTGTCGCTGTCCAGATCGCGCTGATCATGGACGCCATCGCCATCGGTATCACGAGGCGCCAGCGGGGCGGATTGCTCGACGCCCAGCGCATCCACCTGCTGCGGCGAAGCGCCAACGCGTCCGTCACCGTCCGGGTCGCTGCCGCCGGCTTCAAGCACATCGGCAATGCCGTCGTTGTCGCTGTCGAGGTCGAGCACATCGGGCACGCCATCGCTGTCCCCATCCGGGCGCGGCAGGCCGGTTCCCGTCAGGGCGTCCTGCCAGCCGTCGGCATCGCCATCCATGAAGCCATCGACAACGCCGTCGTTGTCGGCATCGACGCCACCGGCCTCGACCAGATCCATCAGGCCGTCGCCATCGCTGTCGCGATCGAGCGGATCGACCACGCCATCACCGTCGCTGTCGGGAGCCTGCAACGCGCCGCCCGAGGGCACTCCGAAGCCATTGACGACGGGCATTCCGGTGCCCAGCATGCCTTCATGGTCCGGGTCGCTGCCGCCGGCCTCGACGGCATCGGTCAGACCGTCGTTGTCGCTGTCCAGATCGCGGAAGTCATGCACGGTATCGGCGTCGGTATCGCGCAACACCCCGCCGTTGTAGGCAATCTGTCCGCTGTCGGCGGCCGTTTCCACGGCATCGGCCAGACCGTTGCTGCCGACTCCGTTGACCGGGTCGATCATGCCGTTGCCATCGGCATCGAGCGTCGCCGCATCGGCGCCGGATTCGGCCAGATCGAGGAGGCCGTCGTTGTCGCTGTCCAGGTCGAGGCTGTCCGCCACGCCATCGCCGTCGGTATCCACCGCGCCATCGCCTTCGAGGCTGTCGGGAATGCCGTCGTTGTCGTCGTCCAGGTCATTGTCATTGACCAGGCCGTCGCCATCGGGATCGTCGTTCTGACGGTAGTCGGGACGGCCATCGCCATCGCTGTCTGGCAGCGGCAGCGGATTGCCCTGCCGGCTGTCGTCGAAGCCGTTGCCGTCCGAGTCGGTGAAGCCATCGACCAGGCCATCGCCATTGCTGTCGGCACCTCCGGCCTCGACCAGATCCATCAGGCCGTCACCGTCGCTGTCCAGGTCGCGCGCATCCGGCTGACCGTCACCGTCGGTATCCACCGGTGTCAGGCCGCCACCACTGGTCACTACGCCATTGGCATCGACACCGGGCAAGCCGGTACCGACGATGCCGTCACCGTCGGGGTCATCGCCGCCGGATTCGACCACATCGGGCAGACCATCGTTGTCGCTGTCCAGGTCGCGGAAATCGAAGACGCCATCGCCATCGGTATCCAGAGGGCTGCCGTTGTTGTAGGCCAGGATGCCGGAATCCGCAGCGGTTTCGACCGCGTCGGCCAGTCCGTTGGTTCCGACGCCATGGCTGGCATCGATGCGTCCGTCGGCATTGCCGTCGAGCGCTATATCGGCGCCGGATTCCAGTGCGTCGTACAGGCCGTCGTTGTCGCTGTCCAGATCCCGGTAATCGGCCACGCCGTCACCGTCGGTGTCGGCAGCGGTTTCGATGGCATCGGGAATGCCGTCGTTGTCGACATCGAGATCGGCATAGTCGGCCACGCCGTCACCGTCGGTATCGGTTGTCCCTTCCTCGCCGTCGCTGAGGCCATCACCATCCGTATCGGCTGCCGGATCGAAAAGTTGCACCGTTGCCAGGCGTTCGCTGGAGCCACCTGCGGCATCCGGCCGATCCTGGAAGCGGACTTCGAGGGTTTGGCCGTATGCGGTGTTCATGGTGCCGTCGTTGTCGGTGCCCGCACCCGCGGCATCCGTGGTTGGCAGGTTACCCGTAAAGATGCCACTGTCGGGAGCGGTTTCGGTCAGGCCGAGCTGTTCCTGCTCGCCGGTCGCCGGGTTGGTCACCACGACGGTGACGGTCTCGGCCACACTGTCGATGGCATTGCTGTCGGCATCCTCCACCTGAAGGGGGATCGTTTCCGCCGGAAGGGCGTAGGCCGGTGCCGTCAGCACCGCATCCACGCCGGGTTGCGGATCATCGTTGTCGGTGATGGCGGTCAGCGTGGTACTGGCTGAACTCAGTCCATAGACATAGGTATCGATGAAGGCGGCATTGCCAATGCTGTCACCCGTGAAATCCCCCCAGGTATGGTGGCCGGCTGAGGTCGAGGACAGTTCCCCCGCGGGCAGCGTGGTGGTGCCGGTGAGAAAGGTCGCGTCATCCCAGTAGACCAGGGTGTCCTGCTGGCTGCCATCGGCGTTGGCGAGATAGATGGTCAGACCGTCGTCATTGGGGCCACCGCTGGTTTCCGCGTCGTCGGCGATGAAATGGTATTCACCCAGCCTCAGTTGCAGGCGGGCCGGGTAATTGCCGACGGGCAGGGTATTGCCGTCGGGGTCTGTGCCGTCCCAGGGCACCTGCTTCTGTTCCCCGGCCGCGATGCGCCCCAGCAGCAGCCTGTCGCCCGCACCGAACTGCCCATCCCGGTTGGTATCGATGAGGATCGCGTAGGTGGCATCGGCATCCGACGTGAACTCGAAAACCCCGCTATCCTGAACGCCCGGGGTCGCTCCCGGAGAGATGGCGTGGTCCTGTCCGGCATCGTCGACGAAGCGGAAATCGCCGGCCACCGGAGGATCGGTCGGCCTCGGCTGGGCCTTGTCCGGATAGCCGAGATAGATCGGGAACCTGGGGGTGACCGAATTACCGGTCTTGGGCACGCTGTAGCCCGAATTGGGCGCATCGACACCCAGGTCGTTGGCCGTCAGCACATACACGAAGCCCGCAAACTTGTTCAGGTCCAGCTTCCAGACATAGTGCGAACCGGGGCGTCCTCCCGGTACCAGCGGATAGAAGTCCGCGTCGGTCGCCGCCGTCTCGGCAAAGCTGCCGGCATTGAACCCCCACTGGTAGGCCCACAGACGCCCCGCGGCCTCGGTCGGATCCGGGGCGGTCTGATCGTCAGGGGTGATGCTGATATCGAAGCGCGAGAACAGATCACCGTCGTCATTGCTGAGACGGATTTCGTAGGCACCCGTGCCACCGGCCTGGGTGGTGACATAGCGCAGCGGGTTGATCAGCGGGGCGGTGAACGGGTCGTCACAGGCCACATTGCCGGAAGCCAGGGGCTGATCCAGCACCGTATTGCCCTGCGGGTCGAGGATCTGCACCTGAAGCGCGTCGTTGTCGTTTCCGCCGCAGACGCTGACATTGATGACCTCGCCCACCTGAAGGACATCGACGAATTGTGCGAAACCGTTTCCGTTCGGCTCCTCAAACAAGCGTTGGTTGAGCCCGGTCTGGTAGCTTCCCTCGGCCATGGCCTGAAGCGGCAGCAGAAGACAGAGTGCGGGAAGAATGCGGTGCAGTGCCATGATGTTTCCTCTTGTGTTTTTGTCTCCGGTATCCCGGGGCGCAGGCAGACGGAACCCACAGCCAGAACGGGAACGGTTTGGCTTCCACAACACAGCGTATCGAACGGAACAGCGGTGATACAGGAGGGAACTACGGGCGCAAGATTACCCGCGTTACATGATGAAAACAAGCCGCCAGAGCGACTTCCGTAAGCCCGTCAGTGGAAGAACAGCCGGGCCAGTTCCTCACCCGGATCTTCGGCACGCATGAAGGCTTCACCGACCAGAAAGGCATCGATGCCCGCGGCGCGCAAACGCCGCACATCCTCACGGCTGTGGATGCCGCTCTCGGTGACCATGAAGACCTCGTCCGGCAACAGATCGAGCAGTTCCAGCGAGGTATCCAGCCGGGTTTCGAAACGGCGCAGGTCGCGGTTGTTGACGCCGACCATCGTCAGGCCCAGCTCCAGCGCGCGCAGCATCTCTTCACGGTCATGCACTTCGACCAGTACATCCAGCCCCAGGTCCCTCGCCTGCCGGTACAGGGCGTCCAGTTGCGGCTGATCCAGCGCCGCGACGATGAGCAGGATGCAGTCGGCGCCCATCGCCCGCGCCTCGACCACCTGATAGGGATCGATGATGAAGTCCTTGCGGATCACCGGCAGGTTGCAGGCGGCGCGTGCCCCGACCAGATCATCGTCCGCGCCCTGGAAGAAATCCACATCGGTGAGCACCGACAGGCAGGCCGCGCCGCCCCGTTCATAGGACCGGGCGATGGCCGGCGGGTCGAAATCGGCGCGGATGACGCCCCGACTCGGCGAGGCCTTCTTGATTTCCGCGATCACCGCCGGCTGACCGCTGGCACGGCGTCTGCGCAATGCCTCGACGAAACCACGAGGCGGCGAAGCACTGTCCAGGCGTTGCTCCAGCTCGCGCTGACCCACCCGACGGCGGCGCTCGGCAATCTCCTCGCGCTTGCGCGCCAGGATACGTTCGAGAATGTCCGGCAGGCCGCTCATGACGCCTGCGTACACGAGACCAGACGGTCCAGCACCTGCTGCGCCCGCCCCGAATCGATGGATTCGGCGGCCTTGTCGATGCCTTCCTGCAGATGTTCGGCCAGCCCCGCCACATGGATGGCGGCACCGGCATTGAGGCAGACGATGTCGCGGGCGGGCCCCGCCTCGCCGGAAAGTACGGAACGGATCATGCGCAGGCTCTCCTCGGCGCTGCCGACGCGGATCGCCTCGGCGCCGGCCCGCTGCAGGCCGAATTCCTCCGGCTCGATGCGGTAGCTGCGTACATCCCCGTCCTTCAGCTCGGCGACTCGGGTCGGTGCGGAGATGGAGATCTCGTCCATGCCGTCATCGGCATGGACCACCAGCACATGACGGCTGCCCAGCTGCCCCAGCACGCGGGCAATGGGTTCGACCAGATCGCCGTCGAACACGCCCATGACCTGGTTGGGCGCGCCCGCCGGGTTGGTCAGCGGACCGAGCACATTGAACAGGGTGCGCACCCCCATCTCGCGTCGCGGGCCAATGGCGTGACGCATCGCGCTGTGGTGCTTCTGCGCGAACAGGAAGCCGACGCCCACCTCGTCGATGCATCGACCGACCGTTTCCGGCGGCACATCGAGATTGACCCCGGCGGCTTCCAGCACATCGGCACTGCCGGAGGAAGAGGACACCGAACGGTTGCCGTGCTTGGCCACATGGGCACCGGCGCCGGCGGCGACCAGCGCCGCGGCGGTGGACACATTGAAGCTGCCGGAGGCATCGCCGCCGGTGCCGCAGGTATCGACCAGGTGCTGTGCGCGGGTCTTTACCGGGGTCGCCAGTTCGCGCATCACCTGGGCGGCAGCGGTGATCTCGTCGATGCTCTCGCCCTTCATGCGCAGGGCAATGAGGAAGCCGCCGATCTGCGCCGGCGTTGCCTCCCCGGTCATGATCTGACGCATCACCGCAGTCATTTCCTCACGGCTCAGGTCTTCTCGGGCAATGGCTTTCTTCAGGGCCTGTTGGATGTCCATCAGCGTGCCTCCGGGTTGTCGATGCGGGTATCGAGAAAATTCTTCAGCTGCTCGTGGCCGAAGCGGGTGAGTATGGATTCGGGATGGTACTGCACGCCCTCGATGGGCAGCGTCTTGTGGCGCACGCCCATGATGGCATCGAAATCACCGGCTTCGTTTTCGGTCCAGGCGGTGATCTCGAGGCAGTCGGGCAGGCTTTCGCGCTCGATCACCAGCGAGTGGTAGCGGGTGGCCTCGAAAGGCGACTCCAGCCCACGGAACACCCCCTCGCCACGGTGGTGAATCATCGAGGTCTTGCCGTGCATGATCTGCCCGGCATGGACGATGCGCCCGCCGAAGGCCTGACCGATGGCCTGATGACCGAGGCAGACGCCGAGGATCGGCTTGACGCCGGCCAGGCGTTCGATCACCTGCAGCGATATGCCCGCCTCGTTCGGCGTGCAGGGGCCCGGCGACAGCATGATGTGGCTGGCATCGCTGTCTTCCACATAGGCGACCGGTATCTCGTCGTTGCGCTTGACCTCGACCTCGACGCCCAGTTCTCCCAGGTACTGCACCAGATTCCAGGTAAAGGAATCGTAGTTGTCGATCATCAGCACTTTCATGATGCGGCCTCCGGCAGATCGCAGGGGTCGGTGGGACCGAGGCCGGACTCGGCCAGCGCCACCGCGCGGAAGATGGCCCGCCCCTTGTTCAGGGTTTCTTCCCATTCCTTCTTGGGGTCGGAGTCGTAGACGATGCCCGCTCCGGCCTGAATATAGAGCCTTCCGTCCTTGATGACCGCGGTGCGGATGGCGATCGCGGTGTCCATGTTGCCGTTCCAGGAAATGTAGCCCACGGCGCCGGAGTAGATGCCGCGCTTGACCGGCTCCAGCTCGTCGATGATTTCCATCGCGCGGATCTTCGGCGCGCCGGACACGGTGCCGGCCGGGAAGGTCGCGCGCAGCACATCCATCGCCGACAGCCCCGGCTTCAGCTCGCCTTCCACATTGGACACGATGTGCATCACATGGGAGTAGCGCTCCACCACCATTTTCTCGGTCAGCCGCACGCTGCCGGTCCGGCTGACCCGGCCGGCATCGTTGCGGCCGAGGTCGATCAGCATCAGGTGCTCGGCGCGTTCCTTCGGATCGGCCAGCAGCTCGGCTTCCAGCGCCCGGTCTTCTTCCTCGCTGGCGCCGCGGTGGCGGGTGCCGGCGATCGGCCGCACGGTGACCCGCCCCTGCTCCAGCCGCACCAGAATCTCCGGCGAGGAGCCCACCACATGGTGATCGCCCAGGTTCATGAAGTACATGTAGGGCGAGGGATTGAGACCGCGCAGGGCACGGTAGAGGTTGATCGGCTCGGCCGTGAAGGGAATCGACAGCCGTTGCGACAGCACGATCTGCATGGCGTCGCCGTCGATGATGTACTGACGCGCGCGCTCGACCGCGGCCATGTAGCCATCGCGGGAGAACTCGGACTGGAAGTCGGCTTCCAGCACCCGGCTGGAAGCGGCGGGCTGACGCGGCGGGCGGGCCTCACGCTCCGTCATGCGCTCGACCAGTTCGTCCAGACGGCGCTGACCGCGCGACCAGGCGTCCTCTTCGGCGGGATCGACATAGACGATGATGTACATCCGCGAGGCCAGGTTGTCGAACACCACCAGTTCCTCGGACAGCATCAGCAGGATGTCGGGGGTGTTGTGCCGGTCGGGATTGGGATTGTCGGCGAGGCGCGGTTCGATATAGCGGATAGTGTCGTAGCCGAAGTAACCGACCAGACCGCCATTGAAGCGCGGCAGACAATCGACCTCGGCCACACGGAAGCCCGCGAGGTAATCCTCGATCCAGGACAGGGGATCGTCCACCGTCTGCCGTTCGACAGGCTCATCGCCCCGTTCCAGCAGCACTTCATGACCGAAGACCTTGATGCGGGTACGGCTGGCAAGCCCGATGATCGAGTAACGCCCCCATTTCTCGCCACCCTGCACCGATTCGAACAGGTAACTGTAGGGCGCGTCGGCCAGTTTCAGATAGACGCTGAGCGGGGTGTCGAGATCCGCGAAGACTTCGCGGGCCAGCGGTATGCGGTTGCAGGTGGCCTTGAGTTGATCAAAGTGTTCCAGTTTCATGAAGATTCACCAGGTCGTTGACGATGGACAGGGGGGTACGGCTGCGGGGATGGGGCTTCACCATCGCCAGCCGGTTCCTGTCATCAGGTTCAACGCCTCGTGGTTCATGTGCTGGATCTACAGATACCGTTTCAGTTCGACAAAGGAATCTATCACAGCATCCGGGTCATAGTCACGGATGTCTTCGCCGTGGTTGTAGCCGTAGCTCATGCAGATGATCTGAAAGCCGGCCGCCCGCGCCGCCTTCACATCGCTCATCGAGTCACCGATCATCAGCGACTGCTCCGGCGCCACCCCCAGCCGCTCGCAGGCGGTCAGCAGCGGCAGCGGATCCGGCTTCTTGCGCGGGGTATCGTCACCGCAGATGATGGTCTCGAAGGCATCGTGCACGCCCAGATCGCGCAGGATCGGCAATGTGAACTCGGCGGCCTTGTTGGTCACGCAGCCGAGCCGGTAACCCTGATCGCGCAGATAGCCCAGCCCTTCCTCGACACCGGGGTAGAGGTAGCTGCGTTCTGAAGTGTTGTCGGCATAGAGGGCGCGGAAGATCGGCAACGCGCGCGCGTATTCCTCCGCATCCGGCTCACCATCGAGGCTTCCGGTCAGCGCGCGCTTGACCAGCCGCTCGACGCCATTGCCCACCCATTCGCGCACCTTGTTCTCGCCCCAGGGCTCGCGTCCGAGCTGTTTCATCATCTCATCCACGCAATAGGCCAGGTCCGGCACGCTGTCCACCAGCGTGCCGTCCACATCGACGAGGATCATCGACGGCTTGCGAATAGCCGTCATGCTCAGACCTTGGCCAGCTCGGCACGCATCTGGCCGACGATGCTGTCGTAACGGTTCGGATCGGAATCCCTGGCGCCGCCAAAGATGCCGGAACCGGAAACGAACATATCGGCGCCCGCGGCCGCGATCTCGGCGATGTTGTCCACCTTGACGCCGCCGTCGATTTCCAGACGGATGTCGAAGCCGGATGCGTCGATACGCTTGCGCGCCTGGCGCAGCTTGTCCAGCGTGGCCGGGATGAAGCTCTGGCCGCCGAAGCCGGGGTTGACCGACATCAGCAGGATGACATCGATCTTGTCCATCACATAGTCGAGGTAGTCCAGCGGCGTGGCCGGATTGAATACCAGACCGGACTTGCAGCCCAGATCACGGATCAGTGAAAGGCTGCGGTCGATGTGCTCGGTGGCTTCCGGATGGAAGGTAATGTAGCTGGCGCCGGCCTTGGCAAAATCGGGGATGATCCGATCCACCGGCTTGACCATCAGATGCACATCGATGGGCGCGGTCACGCCGTGCGCGCGCAACGCCTCGCAGACCAGCGGCCCGATGGTCAGGTTGGGTACATAGTGGTTGTCCATGACATCGAAATGCACCACATCGGCGCCGGAAGCGATGACCTGGTCCACTTCCTCGCCGAGACGGGCGAAGTCGGCCGAAAGAATCGACGGTGCTATCAGATAATCAGACATGGCAGGCTCCTGGAAGGCTCTCAAAAGATGGGAAGAGGCGGAATGTACACGAAACCGGCGCCGATTTCAGCCCGCCGCCGATCAACCCCGTGTTTTGCGCTGGAGTTCCACCGCGTTCAGGCGGTAGTATCCATCCATCTTTCACTGCAAGGAGACACCACAAATGGGCATCTACCTCGCACTGCATGTGCTGTCCGTCGTCGTCTGGGTGGGCGGCATGTTCTTCGCCTGGATGGTTTTGCGACCGGTCGCCGCCGGACAGCTGGAACCGCCGCCCCGACTCAAGCTCTGGCGCGGCGTGTTCGAACGCTTCTTCCCCTGGGTCTGGGCCGGCATCCTGCTGATCATCGCCAGTGGCACGATGATGATCATCGAAACCGGCGGCCTGGCCGCCACCACCCCCTCGGTGCGCGCGATGATCACCCTGGGCACGGTAATGATGCTGATCTTCTTCCATGTCTATTTCGCACCTTTCCGACGCATCCGCCGTTGCCTCGACGCCGAAGACTACCCGGCGGCGGGGCAACAGCTGGCCACCATCCGCAAGTTGGTCGGCTTCAACACACTGCTGGGCGTCATCACCATCGCCGTCGCCACGGCCGGAAAGTACTACCTGGTCTGAACCCCAGGCGAAGCCTGAACACAAAAAAGCCGGGCTCAGCCCGGCTTTTCCTGACGCGTCTGAAGGCAGACGATCACTGAAGCGAACCGATATAGGCGGCAAGGTTCTCGATGTCCTCGTCGGTGAGGCCGGCCGCCATTCCGTTCATGGTCGGGTTCTTGCGCTTGCCGCTGCGGAAGTTGGTCAGGTTCTCCTTGACGAAGGCGGCGCTGCGCCCCTTCAGTGTCGGATAGGCCGGCGCCGTGCTCACACCGCCTGCGCCATGGCAGCCGATGCAGCCCTTGGCCGCAAAAGTCGCCTTGCCCTTGGCCGGATCACCCGCTGCCATGGCGGAAGCGGAAACGGTCAGGGCGGTCGCCATGACGAAAGTGGTCAGAATTTTCATGGGGGAACTCCTCGTTGATGGGTTTGTAGCCATGACGAAATGGCTTGCCAAGACTGGACGGCATTGTTACAAAGCCGCCAGTTTTTGTAAACAGACCGAATTCTAGGCTTTTTCTCTGAATTTACGCTGAATCCTTCCTCCCCTTTAGCTTCCTTATCGCCGATCATGAAGAATCCCGAGGAATACAACCGCATCATCCGTCAGGACATGACCCTGCACACGCGACAGCGTGATACCGAGCTGGTACTCAAGACCACCTGGGGGCTGTTTTCACCGAAGGCCGTCGACGCCGGGTCACAGATGCTGTTGGATTTCATCGAGCTGACGCCGGATGCCGACTGCCTCGACCTCGGCTGTGGCTACGGCATCCTCGGCCTCACCCTGGCGCGCTGGGCGCCCGAAGGACAGACCCTGCTGGTGGACAAGGATTTCGTGGCCGTTGAATACAGCGAGAAGAACCGCCTACTCAACCGCATCGGCAATGCCGAATGCCAGCTCAGCAACGGCTTCCAGCACATCGCGCCGCAGCGGCGCTTCGATGTCATCGTCTCCAACATCCCCGCCAAGGTCGGCAAGGAAATGCTCTACATCTACCTGTTCGACGCCCTGCGTCACCTCAAGCCCGGCGGCGCGTTCTATATCGTCACCATCACCGGCTTGCGCCAGTTCTTCAAGCGCGGCTTCCAGGAAGTCTTCGGGCATTACGAGAAAATCAAGCAGGGCAAGACCTACACCGTCGCCCGGGGCGTACGCCAAGCATGAAAAAAGGCGGCCCGAAGGCCGCCTTGTTGCACAGGCCGGAACCGCGATCACTGACGCGGTGCCGGAGCCGGTGCCGGCTGGGGAGCCGCTTGCGGCGCCGCTACCGGTGGCGGCTGGTAGCCGTAGGGACCGTATCCCCAGTAGGGGTTGTAGGGGCTGCGGCCCCAGGGTCCGCCGTCGTAGCTGTAGGCATTGCCGTAGTAACGGGTGTCACCATAGTAGTTGCCGTAGTAGTCACCGCTGCCATAGCCGCGGGTGTTCAGGTCACTGTCGGCGGTCATGTCGGTATCGGCATCCATGTTGCCCCGGCCCTTGGCACGGAAGTTCATCTCGAACTCGCCCTCGCCATCGCCGCGGCCGCGACCGCGGCCGGTACCCCGGCCCGTGCCACGACCGTAATAGTCGCCATAGCCACGGCCGTAGCCGGAACCATCGCCATAGTAATTGCCATAGCCATAGGTATTGCTGTTGTCATTGTCCCACCATTGCGCGCTGGCGCTGGCGGTCATGCCCAGTGTTGCCGCGACTGCCACGGCCAAAACCAGTTTTTTCATCGCTCATTCTCCTCATTCGATGACTCACGCGCTGCGCGGTCATGTTTGATGGTTTTCGACTGGCTGTTGGCCTCCTTCCACCGGTGCAGCAGGATCGGGGCCAACCTCCATCCTACGCAACCGTTATATCCCAACGGCCCGCAAGAAGAAAGCCCCGGCCGGGCAGCGAGAAATGGTATTTCAGAATATTCTGATATGGATCAAATTCAGAGGCGGTTCAGCACCCGACGGACGCGGGACAACCGATCCAGAGCCTGCTCACGGCTGTCGGCCAGGCAGTTGACATGCCCCATCTTGCGCCCGGGCCTGGCCTGCTTCTTGCCATAGAGGTGCAGGCAGGCATCCTCGATTTCCAGGACTCCCGCCCAGTCCGGCTCGCCCTCATCGGGCCACAGGTCACCCAGCAGGTTGAGCATGGCCACCGGCGTCCGCAGCTGCAGGTTGCCGGGGGGCAGGCCACAAATCATGCGCAATTGCAGTTCGAACTGCGAACAGTGACAGGCATCCTGGGTGAAATGCCCGGAATTGTGGGGCCGCGGCGCGATCTCGTTGACCAGCAAAGCGCCATCACGGGCCACGAAAAATTCCACGGCCAGCACGCCCCGGTAGTCCAGCCCGTCGGCGATGCGCACCGCCGCCTGCCGGGCCTGCTCCGCCAGCGCTTCATCGATGGCGGCAGGGAGAATCGATACATCGAGGATACCGCCGGCATGGCGGTTTTCGGCCAGCGGATAGGCATGGCAACGCCCCGCGGCATCACGCCCCAGCACCACCGACACTTCCAGCGCCAGGTCGATGCGCCGCTCCAGCACGCAGGGTACACCCAGTTCGGCGAAGCCGTCGCGGGCCTGGGCGGCGTCGGCGCAGACGATCTGCCCCTTGCCGTCATAACCCAGGGTAGCGGTCTTGAGGATGGCCGGCCATTCCATGCCCTCAAGCCGGTCCAGATCCGCGTCCGTTTCCAGTACCACGAACGGCGAAGTGGGCAAGCCCAGTGACCGGATGAAGTTTTTCTCGCGAATCCGGTCCTGGGCGATGGCCAGCGCCTCCGCGGACGGATGCACCTCCACCTGGCCGGCCAGGCGCTGCAGCGCGGCGGCAGGGATGTTCTCGAACTCGGTGGTGACCACGGCGCAGCGCGCGGCCAGCTCGTCCAGGGCCGGGGCGTCGTCATAGGCGGCGCACAGGTGGGCGCTGGCCAGGCTGCCCGCCGGTGAGGCCGGATCGGGATCGAGTACAATCACCTCGTAGCCCATTTCACGGGCCGTCGCGGTGAACATACGCCCCAGCTGGCCGCCACCGATCATGCCCAGGGTCGAGGGGGGAAGGACCGCCACCGGGGTCAGTCCTCTTTCGGCGGCAGGGTCATGGCATGGACCGATTCGCTCTGGCGTGCGCGGAAATCGTCCAGCTTGCGGGCCAGCGCTTCATCCCCGTGGGCCAGCAGCGCCACCGCGAACAGGGCGGCGTTGGCCGCGCCGGCCTCGCCAATGGCAAAGGTCGCCACCGGCACGCCGCGCGGCATCTGCACGATCGACAGCAGGCTGTCCTGCCCCTTGAGGTAGCGCGAGGGTACCGGCACACCGAGTACCGGCACGGTGGTGAAGGCCGCCAGCATGCCCGGCAGGTGGGCAGCGCCGCCGGCGCCGGCGATGATGCAGGCGAAGCCTCGGTTGCGCGCCTCGCGGCCGAACTCGGCCAGCAGTTCCGGGGTACGGTGGGCCGAGACCACCTGGGCATGACAGTCCACGCCAAAGGCTTCGAGTTCCTCCACCGCCCGCTTCATGACCGGCCAGTCGCTGTCACTGCCCATGACCACCGCGACGCGCTGGCGCTTGGCTGATGCTCCCATTTCGGATCTCCTTTGCTCGACCCCGGACCTTGGCCGGGGCGGGAAAAAACCGGGCATTGTACCGGTTTTCACGGGCAAGATAAGACCTTTGTGTTCCACGGGTATTCTTTCTATCCAATTTGGGATAGAATCGCGACCCTTTTTCGAGGGCCGCCGCCATGACCCACACCGTCCAGGAAACCCGTCTCGACCTGCCGCTGGTTGCCCGCGGCAAGGTCCGTGACATCTATGCCATCGATGACGACCACCTGCTGTTCATCACCACCGACCGCATCTCTGCCTTCGATGTTGTGTTGCCCGACCCGGTGCCGGGCAAGGGCGAGATCCTGACCCGCATCTCCAATTTCTGGTTTCACAAGTCCGAACGGCTGGTGCCGAACCATCTGACCGACCTGGACCTGAGGGATTTCGTTTCCGCGGACGACTACCCCTGGCTCAAGGACCGCTCCGTCATCGTGCGCAAGCTGCGGCCGCTGCCGGTGGAGGCCATCGTGCGCGGCTACCTGATTGGCTCCGGCTGGAAGGATTATCAGGCCACGGGGGCGGTCTGCGGCATACCGCTGCCTTCCGGCCTGCGGCTGGCGGAGCAACTGCCGGAAGCCATTTACACCCCTTCCACCAAGGCGGCGGTGGGCGATCACGACGAGAACATCGATTTCGAGGCCACCATTGATCTGCTGGGCCGCGAACGGGCCGAGGAGGTGCGTCGTGTCAGCCTGATGCTGTACTCGCTCGCGGCCGAGCATGCACGCCAGCGCGGCATCATCATCGCCGACACCAAGTTCGAGTTCGGCCTCGATGACGAAGACCGCCTGGTGCTTGCCGACGAGGTTCTGACGCCGGATTCCTCGCGCTTCTGGCCCGCCGATCAATACCGTGTCGGCGACAGTCCGGTCAGCTTTGACAAACAGTACATTCGCGACTATCTGGAGGGTCTGGACTGGGACAAGACGCCACCCGCTCCGCATATTCCGCCGGAGGTCATCGAGCGCACCCGGCAGAAATACCAGGAAGCCCTGGACCGACTCACCGCCCCCGGAGACAGCAACTGACATGGTCTATGCCGACAAACAGAAACAGGTGACGCAAAACTGCGTGCAATCCAGCGACCGCGACTGCTGGATCATCGGCGGCGAAGGGCCGCGTCTGCGCCCGAGCAACTGGCCGGAACGCGTTGCCTCCACCTTCATGGACCTGGGGGACTTCAATCGCCAGCGCAAGATCGTCTCGCAATGCGTATCGCCCATGCTCCACAACGGCCGCCCTTGCCTCCGGGTGCGCAAGGCCTTCCAGCGCGGTTGCGCCCAGGGCTGGAACTACATCCTCGACTTCGCCCGCAGCAACGGTCTGAGCATCGTCGACAACCACGGCCAGCCGTGGAAGAGCGAGTTGCCCACCACCGATCACAACCCGCTTCAGGAACGGGTACTCGACAAGAGTGCCTGAATCGCCCACGACGCGAGTGTGCCTGTCGGGGCGGTCTGTACTATGATCATGGCAGAATGATGCGATCGCACACCTCTGCCCCGTGACCGGCAGCCGCCTCAGGGCCTGGCATCGACTGTTGCTGGCCGGACTGCTGCTGATGCTTGCGCTGCCGGCTCTGGCCACCGAGCAGCGCATCGCCTTGTTCATTCCTTCCTCTTCCGCCTTCTGGGACCGGCTCAGCGGTTTCGCCCAGGCCGCAGCGGACGACCTCGATGTCCGCCTCGACATCTACCGCGCTTCCGAAAACCTGGCGATTCCCGCCCGCAAGGACACCATGCTCAAACAGGTCGATCGTGCCCTTGCGGAGGGGGTCGATGCCATTCTGTTCGTCAATTTCCAGGGCGCCGGAGAGGACATTCTGAAGCGCAGCCAGTCCGCCGGGGTGCCATCGCTGCTGATCAACACCGGCTTCGACGACCCGCTGCTGCGCCCGCGCGCCCGCTATCCGCTGTGGCTGGGGAGCATCCTGCCCGATGATCGGGAGGTCGGTCTGCGGCTGACCACCGGGCTGATCAATACCGCCCGAGAGCGCGGTGCCGACCGCTTCCGCATCTTCGCCTTCCAGGGCAACCCCAATGAGCGTGCCCACCGGCTGCGTTTCGAAGCACTCAAGGAGATGGTCGCCTCTCGCGACGATGTGGAGCTGGTGGCCGAGGTACACAACACCAGCGACGGCGACCGGGCCGGCGAACAGTTTCTGCAGGCGCTGAGCGAGCACCCCGACATCAATATCCTGTGGAGTTACAAGGATGCCCTGGCCCTCTCTGCCAGTCAGGCGCTGGGCAAGGCCCGGGGCATCGACCGCCAGCGCATCGTCATCGGCGGCGTCGACTGGAACCCGAAGGCGTTGCGCGCCATCCGCGACGGACAGATGGATCTGGACATTGGCGGCCACATCTTCGACGGCGCCCAGGGCGTGATCCTGCTCAAGGATTACCTGGAAGGCCGGGATTTCGCCGATGAGGGTCTGCAATTCGCCAGCACCATGGTCACCGCCCGCGCCGACAATGTGCGCAACCTGATCGGCCTGCTGGAAGACCCGACCACCATCGACTACCGCCGCCTCAGCAAGACTTTCAACCCCGAACGCCGCCAGTACCGCTTCGATCTCGATGCCCTGAGCCAGGCGCGCAACCCGGCCGGCTGGACGCTCACAGAGGAACAGCAGCGGTGGCTCGAGGCCCATCCGCGCATCCGCATCGGCGCGATGAACGACTGGCCCCCCTTCGACTTCACCGACGGCAACGGACGACCGTCCGGTATCGGCGCCGATCTGGTCCGTGAACTGAACCGCCTGCTCGACCACCGGCTGCAGATCGTCAGCGGCCCCTGGAGCAGGCTTTACGAACAGACCCGCCGCGGCGAGCTCGACGCCCTGCTCGATATCACGCCCAAACCTTCACGGGCGAAGGATTTCCTGTTCACGCGGCTCTACCAGGATGTGCCCCATGTCATCGTCGCGCGACGGGACAGCCCTTTCCTGGCCAGCGAGAACGCCCTCGAGGGCAAACGCCTGGCGCTGGAGCAAGGCTTCGGCAATGTCGAATACTTTCGCCGCGAATACCCCTCGGTGCCAGTGCAGCTCTACCCGGATACGCTGGCGGCGCTGGAAGCCGTGTCCCGTGGCGACGCCGACGCCTATGCCGGCAACCGGGTGGTGGCGCTGTACCTGATCGGCAAGGAGGATCTGGCCAACCTGAAGGTACACGGCCGGCTCCACAAACCCGGATCGCGACTGGCCATCGGCGTTCCCCGGGACCGGGCGATACTGCGCGACATCCTCGATCAGGCCCTGCAGCAGATCGGTGAACCGGCCATCGAGCGCATCGCCCGCAAATGGATACGCGGCGAGGGCATCGCCACGGATCTGCCGCCGCCGCTGCCGCTGACTGACGCCGAGCGTTCCTGGCTGCGCGCCCACCCGAGCATTCGCCTGGCGGTGGACAGCAACTGGAAACCGATGGAGTTCATCGACGCCGGCGGCAACTACAAGGGGCTGTCTTCGGAGTTCATCCGCTATTTCGAACGCCAGCTGGGGGTGCGCTTCGAAGCGCCCCAACGCCAGCCCTGGAACCGGGTCATGGAACGGCTGGAACAGCGCGATCTCGATCTGGCGCCGATGCTGCTGCGCACCAATGAGCGGGAGCGCTTCCTCAACTTCACCCGCCCCTACCTCAGCTTTCCGGTGGTGGTCTTCACCCGCCAGCAGGACACCCTGCTCAACGGCCTTGGGGAGCTGCGCGGGCGGCGCGTCGGCGTGGTCCGCGGCTACGCCATCAGCGAACTGCTGAAGCGGGATTACCCGGATCTGCAGCAAGTCGAATTCGACGACAACCTGAGCGGGTTCCACGCCCTGGCGCTGGGACAGATCGATGCCTTCGTCGACCTGCTGGCCAGCGGCGCCTACCTGATTGCCGAACAGGGCCTGAGCAACATCCAGGTGGCCGCGCTGACCCCCTATGGCCACGCGTTCTCGATGGGCGTGCGCAAGGACTGGCCCGAACTGGCGGCGATCCTCGACAAGGCCATTGCCGCCCTGCCTCCCCGGCAGAAAGATGCCTTCATCCGCAAATGGCTGAAGGTCAATTACCGCCAGCAGGTGGATTACCAGCTGATCATCTGGATCGTGCTCGGCGCGCTGATCGTGATCGCCCTGTTTGCCTTCCGTGCCTGGGAGATGTCGCGCATCAACCGCAAGCTGGAGGAGAGCCAGCGCCGTCTGGCACTCTCGCTGCGCGGCGCGCGCCTCGGAACCTGGGAACTGCGGCGCTCTACCGAGGCCGGCGAACGGCTGGACTGGGATGCGGATTTCGCCGCCCAGCACGGATTGCCCGGCGCAGCCAGGGATCAGCCGCTGGAACAACTGCTCGAGCGCATCGACAGAGACCAGCGCGGCACACTGCGGCGCGCCATCCAGGACTGCCTCGACGGCATCCGCAATGAATTGCGCATCGAATACGCCTGTGACGACGGCCGCCGCTGGATCTTCAACCAGGGGCAGATCTTCGAGCGGGACGACGGCAACCGCCCGTTGCGTATCGTCGGCATCAGCCAGGACATCAGCGAACGCATCGAGGCCAGCCGTGCGCTGCAACGCTCCAGCGAATTCAAGAGCCAGTTCCTCGCCAACATGAGCCACGAGATCCGCACCCCGATGAACGCCATCGTCGGACTCGGGCACCTGCTCGCGCGCACCGAGCTGGACAGTCAGCAGGACGGCTATGTGCGTCACCTGCAGTCCGCGGCCCAGTCCCTGCTGACGCTGGTCAATGACATCCTCGATTTCTCCAAGATCGAGGCCGGGCATCTGGACATCGACCGCATCGAGTTCGACCTCGAAGAGTTGCTGGCGGACCTGGCTCGCCTCAACGCGCTGCGCATCGGCGACAAGCCGGTGGAATTCCTCTACGACATCCAGCCCGATGTGCCGGTACAACTGATCGGCGATCCCTTTCGCATCAATCAGGTGCTGACCAACCTGATCTCCAATGCCATCAAGTTCACCGAACAGGGCAGTGTCGTCCTGCGTGTCAGTCGCATCGACGGCGACACGCAAAAAACGCGGCTGCGCTTCGAGGTAGAGGACAGCGGCATCGGCATCCCACCGGAACAGCTGCCCCAGCTGTTCGATGCCTTCGTGCAGGCCGACGGCAGCACCACCCGTCGGTTTGGCGGCACCGGTCTGGGCCTGTCGATCAGCCGGCAACTGGTGGAGCTGATGGGCGGCGAGATCCACGCCGAAAGCACACCGGGCAAGGGCAGCCTTTTCTGGTTCGAACTGCCCTTCGATCTGGCCGACGAACGCTGCGCCCGCTACCTGCCCGCCAACGGCAACCTGGATCTGCGCGACCTGCGGGTGCTGCTGGTGGACGACAATGACACCGCGCTGCAGATCCTCGGCAGCATGCTGCAATCGATGAGCTTCCGGGTCACCGCCGTGGACAACGGTGAAAAGGCCCTGAACGCGCTGGAGCAGCAGGACTTCGACCTGGTATTGCTGGACTGGCGCATGCCGCGGATGAGCGGCGACCGACTCAGCGCCGAAATCCGCCGCCGTCTGCCACGCTCGCGCCTGCCGATCATCATCATGATCACCGCCTACGGGCGCGAGGCCGACGAACGCATGCTCGACCTGCGTCAGCTCGACGGCTTTCTGGTCAAGCCGATCACCCCCTCGCAACTGTTCAATGCCATCATCCTCGCCCGCCATGCCACCAGCGACGAAAACGCCCCCGCCCTGGCCGCCCGCCCCGCCAGCGAACAGGGCCTGCCTCCGCTGCAGGGCCGGGTGATGCTGGCCGAGGATAACCCGATCAACCAGCAGGTAGCCCGCGAACTGCTGGAACAGATGGGCCTGGAAGTGACCCTCTGCAACAACGGCCGCGAAGTGCTCGAATGCATCGACAGCGTACGGCCGGACCTGATTCTGATGGACATCCAGATGCCCGAACTCGATGGCTACCAGACCACCCACCGTCTGCGTGAAAACCCGCGCTGGCGCGATCTGCCGATCCTGGCGATGACCGCCAATGCGATGGCCGACGATGTGCGCAAGGCCCTGCAGCAGGGCATGAACGCCCACATTGCCAAGCCGGTGGATCCGCAACAGCTGCACCGCGTGCTGAGCCAGTTCCTGCAGCCGAAAGCGGCGTCAGGGTCCGCGGGCACGCCGGAGCCCGGCCCTGACGCTCAGGATGCATGGCCCGAGTCCATGCCGGGTCTCGACATTCACAGCGGCATCCGTCAGGTGGGTGGCAACGCCCGGCTCTACCGCAAGCTGCTGATGGACTTCCTTGGCAGCCACCAGCAGGCCGCCCGACGACTGGAAGACGCCTTGCGCGAAGGCGATCTCATCAGCGCCGAACGGCTGACCCACACCCTCAAGGGCGTGGCCGGCAATGTCGGCGCCGACCGTCTCGCTGAGGCTGCCGAAGCCATCGACCGTCAACTGCAAGACGGTGAAGCGCCCCCCCAGGCCGCGATCGACGACTTCCGCGCCGCCCTTGAAGAAGTCTGCGAGAGCCTGGGCCAACTCGAATCCCGCATGCCCTCGCACGCGGCTGAAGCTGCGTCTGCATCCGCCCCTGCGGACCTGGAACAACTGCGTCAGGCCCTCATCCGCGGCGACAGCCGCAGCCGCCAACTCCTGGATGGCCTCAGAGACCCGCTCGATGAGACCACTCGGTCCCGACTCAGAGCATTGATCGACGATTATGAATTCGACGCCGCCGTCGAACTACTGGAGAACAGCGCACACGACTGAAATGGACATGCACCACCAGCCACGCATCCTCGTCATCGATGACGAAAACTTCTATCTCGATCTGCTGGCCGAAACCCTGTCCCGCGATTATCAGGTCTCCCTGGCCAAGAATGCGCTCGCCGGCCTCGCCCGCGCCAATGGCCGCAGCCGCCCAGACCTGATTCTGCTGGACATCAGCATGCCCGGCATGGACGGTTACGAAACCCTCAACGAACTGAAGAAAAATCCCCTGACGCGGGACATCCCGGTCATATTTCTCACCGCCCGCCGTAGCCCCGAGGACGAATTGCGTGGCTTCGAGCTGGGCGCTGCCGACTACATCACCAAACCGATCAGCCTGCCAGTGCTGCACGCCCGCGTGCGCAGCCAGCTGACCATCTCCCGCAAGCGCAGCGCACTGGAGGAACTGGTCCGCGAGCGCACACGAGAGCTGGAACGCACCAAGGACGCCATCGTCTTTGGCATGGGTGAAATGGCCGAGGCACGGGACCAGGAAACCGGCCGTCATCTGCTGCGCTGCCGCGCCTATGTCCGCCTGCTGGCCGAGCAACTCTCCACCCTGCCCGAATACCGCGAACGGCTCACACCAGCCGTCATCGACGCCTTCGAACGCGCCGCCCCGCTGCACGATATCGGCAAGATCGCCGTGCCCGAAGCCATCCTGCGCAAACCGAGCCCGCTCGACGATGACGAATGGGCCGTGATGCGTCGGCACCCGGAGCAGGGACGCCGCATCATCGAAAACGCCGAGCGCGCCATCGGCACAACCCTGTTCATCCAGGTAGCCCGGGACATCGCCTGGTGTCATCACGAGAAATGGGACGGCAGCGGCTACCCACAAGGCCTGTGCGACGAGGCGATACCGCTGGCGGCCCGCCTGATGGGGTAGTGTTCAGAATTCTGTGT
>JALSKD010000019.1 GCA_026989015.1 Gammaproteobacteria bacterium | reverse complement strand
CGGCGTTGGTGGTCATCACCAGAATGACATTGCGGAAGTCGGCCTTGCGGCCGTTGTTGTCGGTCAGGGTGCCATTGTCCATCACCTGCAGCAGCAGGTTGAAGACATCCGGATGGGCCTTCTCGATCTCGTCGAGCAGCACGATGGAATACGGGTGCTTGAGCACTTCCTCGGTGAGCAGACCGCCCTGATCGAAACCCACATAGCCCGGAGGCGCACCGATCAGCCGCGATACGGTATGGCGTTCCATGTATTCGGACATGTCGAAGCGGATCAGCTCGACGCCCATGATCTGCGCCAGTTGCTTGCAGACCTCGGTCTTGCCGACCCCGGTAGGACCGGCGAACAGGAAGGAGCCGACCGGCTTGGATTCGCGGCCGAGACCGGAGCGGGACATCTTGATCGCGGCATCCAGCGCGTGAATCGCTTCGTCCTGGCCGAACACCACGCGGGACAGGTTCTTGCCCAGGTTCTTCAGCATGTCCATGTCGGTCGTGTTGACGGTGGCCGACGGGATGCGCGCGATGCGTGAGACGATCTGCTCGATGTCCTGGGTGCCGATGGTTTTCTTGCGCTGCTTCTCCGGCAGCAGGCGGCGCTTGGCGCCAGCCTCGTCGATGACATCGATGGCCTTGTCAGGCAGATGCCGGTCGTTGATGTAGCGCGCCGACAGCTCGGCCGCCTTCTTCAGGGCCTGCAGCGTGTACTTGACCTCGTGGTGCTCCTCGAACCGGCTCTTCAGTCCCTTGAGGATCTGGAAGGTCTCGTCCACGCTGGGCTCGGGCACATCGATCTTCTGGAAACGGCGCGCCAGCGCACGGTCCTTCTCGAACACGCCACGGAACTCCTGATAGGTGGTGGAGCCGATGCACTTCATCTCGCCACTGGCCAGCACCGGCTTGATCAGGTTGGAAGCATCCATGACCCCGCCTGAAGCGGAGCCTGCGCCAATGATGGTGTGGATTTCGTCGATGAACAGCACCGCGTGGGGCTCTTCGCGCAACTGCTTGATGACTGCCTTGAGGCGTTTCTCGAAATCCCCGCGGTACTTTGTGCCGGCCACCAGAGCGCCGAGATCCAGCGAATAGATGGTGGCATCGAGCAGGATATCGGGCACTTCGCCCTCGACGATGCGGCGCGCCAGGCCTTCGGCGATGGCGGTCTTGCCGACACCGGCCTCGCCGACCAGAAGCGGGTTGTTCTTGCGCCGGCGGCACAGGGTCTGGATCACGCGTTCGACCTCTTCCTCACGGCCTACCAGCGGGTCGATCAGGCCCTTGACCGCCTGTTCATTGAGGTTGACCGCAAAGCTGTCCAGCGGCTTTTCCTCGGTCGGGGCCTGATCTTCCCCGAAGGATTCGGCCTCCGGGGAAGAGAAGCTTTCTTCCTGGGTGGCATCGTCGAGGCGGGTGATGCCGTGGGACAGGTAATTGGTCACATCCAGGCGGTGAATGTTTTGCGCATGCAGCAGGTAGACGGCGTGGGAGTCCTGCTCCGAGAAGATCGCCACCAGCACATTGGCACCGGTGACTTCGCCCTGCCCCGAGGACTGGACATGGAACAGCGCCCGCTGCAACACCCGCTGGAAGCCGAGGGTCGGCTGGGTGTCGCGGTCATCGCCTTCCATCAGGATCGGCGTGTTCTCGTCGACGAACCGCTCCAGATCGGCACGCAACCGGTTGAGATCGGCGCCGCAGGCGCGCAATACGGCCGCGGCAGAGTCATTCTCGGTCAGCATCAGCAGGATGTGCTCGACCGTAATGAACTCGTGCCTCTTCTGACGGGCCTCGAGAAAGGCCTGGTTCAGTGAAAGTTCGAGTTCCTTGTTCAGCATGGCATGTCTACTCTGTGTCTGTCAGTTCCTTAGACCGTGTTCGGCCAAAAGGTTTAACCGGATTGCGGAAGCGGATCGGCTCAGGCTTCTTCCATGTCGCAGAGCAGCGGATGCTGGTTCTCCCGCGCGTAATTGTTGACCTGAACCACCTTGGTTTCGGCCACATCACGAGTATAGGTGCCGCACACGCCTTTGCCGCGCGTATGGACGTGCAGCATGATCTGAGTGGCCTTCTCGCGGTCGTGTCCGAAGATGGTTTCGAGGATGTGTACCACGAACTCCATCGGCGTGTAGTCATCGTTGAGCAGGACAACCTTGTACATCGGCGGTTTCTGCAGCTTGGGCCGCGTCTTCTCCGCAAGCAGGGTGTCGTCATCGTCGTAGTGCTGACTCATGGCCTCTCTGATTCGGTTTGCTGATTTTCGGTCGGGTTACGAGTGTCGCGCAGGGCGGTCACTGGATGCGTCAATGATAGCATGAACGGACGCTTATCGCCGACAAGCGGATGACAAACCCTTCCCAGGCAAAGTGTCATTTCCTGACATTTTTGTTAACATCCGCCGTACCGTCCTGCCCGGCAGGACGATGGCAGGGAGCCTTTGCCCACTCGCATCACTTCCTGCCTTCGGAAACAGTCGGCATGTACGCTGTTTTCCTCATGAAATCAATAGCCTGCAGTCATTGATTTTCGCGATACAGCTGTCGTTCAGCTTATGTATCGCACCATGAACGGGTTGCCTGATGGCAACCGCAAGGGATGTTCCCGGCGATCCGACTGCCGGGACTGGTGTCAAAAACGCGCCATTCAAGAGCGCACCCGGTCGGGCGGCCTGATCAATGCCTGATGACCGGAATTACGATAGATAACGCAGGAGTCGTGTTATGCCCACAGGTACTGTCAAATGGTTCAGCAATGTCAAAGGCTATGGCTTCGTCAATGCCGATGGAAACGAGGATGAAGACATCTTCGTGCACTTTTCGGCCATCGAGATGGATGGCTACAAGAAGCTGACTTCCGGCCAGCGCATCGAATTCGAGATCGATGAGGGTCCCAAGGGTCTGCAGGCCCACAAGATCCGGTCGATCAACAACTGACTCCCCTTCCGGCCGGTTTCGATACCGGTCATTGACATTCTTTCCGGCTGCAGGGCCGCCTTCGGGCGGCCCTGCGCCGTTGTCTTCCTGCCCGTGGTGTATAATCGCGTCCTTTTCCGAACGGCCCAGAGGTAATCCATGACTTTCCAGCACATCACCCTGCCCGATTCCGGTGAAGCCATCACCGCCAATCCGGATCACAGCCTGAATGTCCCCGACCAGCCAATCATCCCGTTCATCGAAGGCGATGGCATCGGTTCCGATATCACTCCGGTGATGCAAGCGGTGGTGGATGCCGCTGTCGACAAGGCCTATGAAGGCGCGCGTCGCATCCGCTGGATGGAAATCTATGCCGGTGAAAAGGCCACACGGGTGTATGGCGAGAACGAATGGCTCCCGGAGGAGAGCCTGCGGGCGATGCAGGAGTTCATCGTCTCGATCAAGGGCCCGCTGACCACCCCCATCGGCGGCGGCATGCGCTCGCTGAATGTAGCGATTCGCCAACAACTCGACCTCTATGCCTGTGTACGGCCAGTGCGCTATTTTCCCGGCATTGAAACCCCTTTGAAAAAGCCGGAAGACACGGAGATGACCATTTTCCGCGAAAATACCGAGGACATCTACGCCGGCATCGAGTGGGAAGCCGGCTCCGACGAAGTAAGGAAGGTGGTACGGTTCCTCACCGAAGAGATGGGTGTGACCAGCATCCGTTTCCCCCAAACCTCCGGCATCGGCATCAAGCCGGTATCCGAGGAGGGTTCCAAGCGACTGATCCGCAAGGCGTTCCAGTATGCCATTGACAATGACCGCGACTCGGTGACCCTGGTACACAAGGGCAACATCATGAAATACACCGAAGGCGCCTTCAGAAACTGGGGCTATGAGTTGGCGAAGGAGGAATTCGGCGCCGAGGAACTGGACGGAGGCCCCTGGTGTCGCTTCGCCAATCCGAAGACAGGCAAGACCATCACCGTCAAGGACGTGATTGCCGACAACTTCCTGCAACAGATTCTGCTGCGGCCGAAGGAATACGATGTCATCGCCACGCTGAACCTCAACGGCGACTACATCTCCGATGCGCTGGCGGCCCAGGTGGGCGGCATCGGTATCGCTCCAGGCGCCAATATCGCCGATACGGTCGGCGTCTTCGAGGCCACTCACGGCACCGCGCCCAAATACACCGGCATGAACAAGGTCAACCCCGGCTCGCTGATCCTCTCCGCCGAGATGATGCTGCGTTATATGGGCTGGACCGAGGCTGCCGATCGCGTCATCAAGGGCATGGAAGGCGCCATCGGGGCCAAGCGAGTGACCTACGATCTGGCACGCAACGAACCGGATGCAGTGGAGCTGAGCACTTCGGACTTCGGCCAGGAAGTGATCGCGCGGATGTAGTCAGGCCTGGCGGTGCGATCCGAGCAAAGGCGGCCCGGTGGCCGCCTTTTTCATGCCCGTCATTCATCCACATGCTTGAGTACCGGTTTGCTGAGGCGCTGCAGACCGGCCAGTTCCACCACCTTGGTGGCGATCTCCTCGATCGACATGTCGGCGGTATTGACGTAGGGAATCCGATACTGCTCGAACAACTGTTCCGCCGCACGCAATTCCTTGCGGCACTGCTCCAGCGACGCATACAGGCTGCCCGGCCTGCGTTCCTCGCGGATACGCGCCAGACGCCGCGGGTCCGTGGTCAGGCCGAACAGCTTGTTGCGGTACTGCTTGATGTGCCGCGGCAGATCTTCGGAATCCATGTCTTCCTCGGTGATCGGGTAATTGGCGGCGCGGATGCCGAACTGCAGTGCCAGATACAGACAGGTGGGTGTCTTTCCGCTGCGGGACACGCCAATGATGATCACATCCGCCTGACTGTACTGTTTGGTGGTGGCCCCATCGTCATGAATCAGCGCGTAGTCAATGGCATCGATGCGGGATTCATAGAGCGTGGGATTGCTGATGCGGTGCGACTTGCCCGATTCATGCACCGAGGCGGCGTGAAATTCCTGTTCCAGCTCCGGCAGAAAACGATCGAAGGGATCGAGAATCAGTGCATCGGCCTGATGGATGATGGCGCTGATCTCCTCGTCGGCCAGGGTCGAGATGACGATCGGCCGCAGACCGGTCTGACGGGCATCGGACTCGATGCGCTCGACGATCTTGCGTGCCTTGCCCGGACTGTCGATGAACGGAATGGTCAGCGGCGCAAAACGCAGTTCCGGAAACTGGGCCAGCAGGCTGTGGCCCAGCGTCTCGGCAGTGATGGCGGTGCGGTTGGACAGGAAGTACACGCGGCGAGGCGCCGGCCCACTGGAATCGCTGGTGCTCATAAAGTTATGCAAACAACATCTATGTTTCGTGATCCGGGAGCATTGGCTGCCCCGGCCAGTGTGATACATTCGCGACTATTAACCACTATCCGGGGCGCTTTGTCTAATCATGAGCACGATCACCACCGTCATTCCTCTCGAAAAGCTGGGCATGAAAGACGTGCCCGTCGTCGGCGGCAAGAATGCCTCGCTCGGCGAGATGATCGCCAACCTCACGGCTCTGGGCGTCAAGGTGCCCGGCGGCTTTGCCACCACCGCGGATGCCTTCCGTGAGTTTCTCGACCAGGCCGGACTGACCGAGCGCATCAACCGCAGACTCTCCGAGCTGGATGTCGAGGATGTCAACGCTCTGGCTGCGGCGGGCAAGGAAATCCGCCAGTGGATCCTCGACGCACCCTTGCCGGAGGACCTGGAACAGGGCATACGCGAGGCCTATGCGGCCATGGCGGTGGACGGCATCGATGCCACCGTGGCGGTACGCTCCTCGGCCACCGCCGAGGACCTGCCCGACGCTTCCTTCGCCGGGCAACAGGAAACCTACCTCAATGTGCACGGC
>JALSKD010000018.1 GCA_026989015.1 Gammaproteobacteria bacterium | reverse complement strand
TCAGTCATGCCCCCAGACGATGCGTCCGCAGTCGGAAAGGTCGTAACCCTGAAGCTGCTGCGCCGTTTCCTGGCCGTGCTGCGAAGTGAATCGGTCGATGAGCTGTTGCAACAGGTGGCGAAAATACACATGGCGGGGCACGACCAGGTCGACGGCCTCCCAGCCCAGCGGCAGGAAGCCAAGGCCGAACTCACGGGCCACGGAGTACGGGCCGGGGGCGCAGTCGGCCAGGTCCATGCGGATCTGGGCGGCGGCATCACGCGCGGAAAGCGCGATACGGGCCTCGGGTGGCCGATGGCCTTCGCGTCCGCAGGCCTCTTCGAAGAAGCGGTAGTTGCCCGAGCCTTCGCGGCACAGCGACCAGCGCGCCCGGCCAGGGCCGCTGCCGGACAGCAGCTCACGCAGCGATTCGGCCGCGCCCTCCCGTCGCGGGTCGTACATGATGCCGCTGTGGCGGCGGAACAGGCGCAACAACAGCCACTGCGGGTGTTTCGGGTATTGGCGCAGCAGGGCCGGGTGACGGGTGTGGGCTTCATGCTCCGGACCCCAGTGCAGCAGGCTGGCGTCGATGCGACCGGCCTGGAGCAGCTCCAGCCCTTCCCGCGTGCCACTGGGATGGTGTCCGGTCAGGGCGCGGGCGCCCAGGTGGTGCGAAAATTCGAGGACCAGCCGTTCGAGCAGCGGGTCGTCGCCACCGCCGATCAGCAGGCGGTCATTGAGCAGCCCGCCATGGGCGGAATCGACTACCCAGCGGTCCACGAGTTCACGCGGAAACAGCCATTTGCCAGTGATCTTGGTGCCCGGCAGGTCGCCGGTCTTGAGCAGTGAGTAGATCTTCTTTTCGTTCAGTTGCAGGTACTCGGCGACCTGGCGCACGCTCATGAAGTCCGGCGGTGCCGGCCGCGCATCCGGTTCCACGGGCAGGTTCATCTCAGCCGGCCGCTCGATGCTTCAGGGGGCGGGTGTCTTCGGGCATGGCATCGAAAACGATGTGTTCGGCACCGTGGTAGACCAGAAAATGGCGGCCCTTGGCGCGGGCGATCAGGGTCACCCCCAGGCGACGCGCAAAGTCCAGCCCCATCTGGGTCAGCCCGGAGCGGGAAAGCAGCAATGGCACGCCCATCTGGGCAACCTTCATCACCATCTCCGAGGTCAGTCGGCCGGTGGTGTAGAAACACAGCTGAGCGCCGTCGATATCCTCCAGCCACATGCGGCCGGCCAGGGTGTCGACGGCATTGTGGCGGCCGACATCCTCGACGAAATGCAGAACCCGGTCGTCGTGGCACAGCGCACAGCCATGAACCGCACCGGCCCGGCGGTAGATTTCATTGTGGGCATTGATGGTGTCGAGCAGGGCATAGATCGTGGATTGCCGTACCGGGGTCTGCTGGAGGCGGATGCGGTCGAGTTCATCCATCAGGTCGCCGAACACGGTGCCCTGCCCGCATCCGGTGGTGACGGTCTTGCGTGCCAGTCGGCTGTCGAGGTTGTCGATGCCGTCATGGGTCGTCACGGCCACGGAGTCGGTTTCCCAGTCCACCTGGATCGAACGGATGCGCTCGGGGCGGTCGATCAGAAGCTGGTTGCGCAGCCAGCCCAGAACCAGCAGTTCGGGCTCGCGGCCCAGGGTCATCAGGGTGACGATCTCGCGTTTGTCGATGTACAGCGTCAAAGGGCGCTCGGCGGCAATGTGCTGCTGGCGTGTGCGTCTGTGTTCGTCAACGGCGGCCACCGGCAGGCTGGCGTCGAGGCCGGCGCGGGTCATCTGGATGTCGGGGCGGTTCATGGGTCAGCCTCCGGTACTGTTCATGTGGCGCTGGATGACGGGAATGCCCGCAAGATCGAAATCATGCCCCGCCGGCTTCAGCCGGAGGGCGTCGATCAGGGCGCCATCGAGGGGCGCGTCGTCCAGCGGGTGGGCGCGGATCACCGATTTGAGGTCGGCGGAGTGTTCCTGGCCGAGACACAGCAGCAGTCGGCCGGTGGCGGTCAGGCGAATGCGGTTGCAGTCGGCGCAGAAGTTGTGGCTGTGAGGGGAGATGAAGCCGATGCGGCCCTCATGGCCTTCGACTTCGTAATAGCGCGAAGGACCGGCGCTGCGTGCGCTGCTCGGGGTCAGCCGGAACCGTGTCTGGAGGCGGTCGAGCAATGCGTCGGAGGAGCAGTAGGCCTCGGCGCGGTCGTGGTCGTCAATGAGGCCCAGCGGCATTTCCTCGATGAAGCTGATGTCCATGCCACGATCGAGGGCAAAGCGCGCCAGCCCGATGGCCTCGTCGTCGTTGCGGCCCTTGAGGATCACGCTGTTGATCTTGATGCGTTCGAATCCGGCCTCCAGTGCCGCATCGATGCCGTCGAGTACCTGCTCCAGACGACCGACCCGTGTCATGCGCCGGAAGCGTTGCGGGTCCAGTGAATCCAGGCTGATGTTGACGCGAGCGACGCCGGCCTGGCGCAGATCGCGGGCGAACCTGCGCAGCCGGGTGGCGTTGGTGGTGAGGGTCAACTCCCGCAGACCGTCGAGGCGGCCCAGATGTTCGAACAGTTGCAGGATGTTCTGGCGCACCAGTGGTTCGCCGCCGGTGATACGGATGCGCGTGCCGCCCAGCGCCACGAAGCGTTCGGCGATGCGGCCAATCTCTTCCAGGGTCAGCAACTGGGCGCGGGGCAGGAACTGCATCTGCTCGCTCATGCAATAGACGCAGCGAAGATCGCAACGGTCGGTGACGGAAATGCGCAGATAGTCAATCCGGCGGCCGTGGGGGTCGATGAGCGGTTGCGGGTCAAGTGTCGTCATGGATCTCCGGTTCTGTGCAGACATGGCAGGCGGCTCGCAAGAAACGCGCCATGGAAAAAACACCGTGATTGCACCGCCATAATCCGGACTCCCGGTCATTATGTCGCAATTGCTCGGGCAACAACGGATCAAAATTACCCATGCTGTGCGGGCCGCCCTGGATGCATTCGCAGCCGGTTGCGGCTGATCGGGCCGGCACGGAACTTGCTCGAGCCACCGGGTTGCCCGAAACCATCGGGCGTGATTCAGACGGGTGATCGAGTGAAAGCCATTGAAATGACGGATCAGGCACCGCCGTCGCGGCAGGACATGCCGATACAGGTGGTGCTGGAACGACGCCCAGCCGAGATCGGAACCTGGGTTGATGAAACCTGGTCGGCCATCGGTGTGGTGGTGGGTGATCCGGCTGAGGCCCATGACGAGACCGAACCCGTTCATTGTGACGACGCCGGAGTGGCACGGTTCATCGTCGGCGGCCTGCGGCTGAGGCTGTTTCCGGATGAGTGTGAAAGCTACTACCACAACCTGATGTCGCCCCATCCGCGGTGCTATGTAGTGGCTCATGTGGAGGGTGACGGTGAACGCCCCGAGCCGTTTCTGGTGAGCATGAGTTTCGACGAGGCCCATGCCTACCTGGAAGGCGAGGACGAAATCTACGCGGTCGATATCCCGCCGGAAGTCCATCAGTGGACGGAAGCCTTCGTGCTCTCCTTCTATGCGCCGGAGAAGCGGCGCAAGCGCAAGCGCGAGGACTGGGCTGCCGGGGAACGAAAACAGTCATGAGTCCGACCGACGAAGAACGCCTGGACACGGGTGGTGAAGGTTTTCTGCAACGACTGCACCGACGCAAGCTGGCGGCGCGACGGGGAGAGGCGCTGCCCGAGGAACCGGTGCTTCCGCGGGCAGGTACTGCCGAAGCCGAAGGCCCGGACCCGGTGGAAGCGGCGCCGCCGCTGACCGATGCGGACATGCCGCCGGTGGACAGCCTCGATGCCGACTCCGACTTCAGCGGCTTTCTCTCCCCCGGCGTGAGTGAGGCACTGCAGCGCGCCGCCCTGCGCCGCCTGTGGCAGGTGGCAGACATGGAATTCATCGATGACCTGGATATCTATGCCAGCGATTACCGCAGCTTCGAGCCGCTGGGCGAGATCGTGACCCAGGAGATGCGTCACCGGATGGAACTGGAAGCCCGACGCCGAGCCGAGGCGGCCCTGCAGGCAGGGGAAACGCCGGATTCGGCCGTTGTGGGTACGAATGCCGGCGAACAGATCCCGCTGAATCTCGATGCGGCCACCCCCGACCCGGACTGGGTCGGGGGCATTCCGACTGTCGATCACCACCTGTCCGAGGAGGATGCATGAATTCGCAAAGCCTGATGATCGAAAACAACCGCCGGGCGCGCGAAGCGGCCCTCTCCGCCTGGGCCTTGCCCGAAACGCCGCCGGACGCGCTGCGTGTCCGCTATCAGTCCCTCGGCCGTATTCTGCTGATCGGCGGAGAGGATGCGCTGCTGTACGCGCCACGCCTGGGTCCGGAGTTGCGCGCCCAGGTGCTGGTCACCGATGGCAGCGACGAACCCAGCGTACCGGTCATCTTCCAGGCGGGGCGCCGACTGGCGATCGACGGCCACCTGGGGCATTTTCGCGTCGAACTGGGCGAACCGGGTCACAGGGATCATGAGGTCATCGACTGCGACCTGATTCTGGACCTTGCCGCGCAGCCGGTCCTGGAGCGGGAGCTGCTGCCGGTGGGCTATTACCGGCCCGTCAATGAACCGCTGGTGCTGGATGCCCTGGTCGATGAGCTGAAAGGCATGGTCGGCCAGTTCGAGAAACCCAAATACTTCAATCTCGATCCCGCGCTCTGTGCCCACGGACGCAACGGCGTTATCGGTTGCAGTCGCTGCATCGAGGCCTGTCCGGCGGAAGCCATCAGCGACGACGGCGATGCGGTGGCCGTCGATCCGGCCCTGTGTCAGGGCGGCGGCGGCTGTGCCTCTGTCTGTCCCAGCGGAGCCATCCGCTACGCACAGCCCGATCCGCTGGAATTGCAGGAACAATTGCGTCTGCTGGTCACGCGTTACCGGGAGCAGGGTGGGCGCGATCCGGTGGTGGTCTTTCAGGCGGAGGCCCACGCCTTTGGCCCCAACGCCTTTGCGCCGAACCTGTTGCCGGTCACCGTCGAGGAACTGGCCAGCGTGGGCATGGAGACCCTGCTCGGCCTGCTGGCCTGGGGCGTCGCCGGTGTGCGGCTGCTGGAACATCCGGGATTGCCGGAACGGTCGCGGCGGGTCATCGACGGTCAGCTGGCGGTCATCGAAGCGATACTTCGTGCCCTGGGGCGGGACAGCCGGCGCATCGGCTGGATGCAGGCCAGCCGGCCACCGATGACTGAGGCGCTGGAAGACGACAGTTTCAAGCCGGCCAGCTTCAGGACATTGGGCGGCAAGCGGCAGCGTCTGTTTCAGGCTATTGATCATCTGTATGGCGTTGCACCCGTGCAGCCGGTGGAAGTGCCGCTGTCAGCGGCCGCGCCCTTTGCCAGTGCCGAGATTGCGGAAGACCGCTGCACGCTGTGTCTGGCCTGCACCGGCGCCTGCCCCGGCGGTGCCCTGCAGGCGGCGGGCGAGCAGCCGGGCATCCGTTTCATTGAAATGAACTGCGTGAACTGCGGCCTGTGCGTGCAGACCTGCCCGGAAGACGCCATCCGCATCCGGCCGAGGCTGCTGTTCGATCCCGATGTCCGAAGAACGGCACGCACCCTGCATCAAGAGCCCGCCTTTGCCTGCATCGCCTGCGGCAAGCCGTTCGCCACCCGGCGCATCATCGATACCGTACTGCACAAGCTGGAAGGGAACCCGATGTTTGCGACCCCGGAGTCCCGCCGTCGGTTGCAGATGTGCGACGACTGCCGCATCGCCGACATGGCGCAGAACGATCTGGAACAGCTGACGGGCGTGCCCGCAGGAGTGATTCATGACTGAAGCCAGCGTATCCCTCGATACCCTGATCGAATCCCCCGAAGATTCCCTGCGTGAGCAGCGCATCATCACCTACCGGCTGCTGGCCGCGCTGCTGCGGGATGTGCCGACGCCCGAACTGCTCGATTATCTGGCCGCGGGCGAGACCGGTGAAGGCAATGAATGGCAACTGCTGGCATTGGCCGCACGCAGCAGCAGCCGTCAGCAGATCGATGATGAATTCCACGAACTGTTCATCGGC
>JALSKD010000017.1 GCA_026989015.1 Gammaproteobacteria bacterium | reverse complement strand
GGATACCGCCGCTCGGCGGTATCGACCTGTCGCCACTGTTCGCCACCCTGGGGCTGATGGTGCTGAAGATGCTGGTCATCCCGCCCATCCTCTATCTGGCGATGGCCTTCTGAGGAGACCGAGCGATGCAACCACCGCCCTGGCAGACGCGCGACGGCGGTATCCTGCTGCGCTGTCATGTACAACCCGGCGCGCGGCAGACACGGCTCTGCGGCCTGCACGATGGCTACGTCAAGATCCAGCTTCAGGCGCCACCGGTGGACGGCAAGGCCAACAAGGCATTGATCGCCTGGCTGGCTCGGCTGTTCGGCGTGCCCCGGTCATCGGTGGAACTGCGCCAGGGCGCCTCAGGCCGGCGCAAGACCCTGTTCATCGCCAGTGAACGACTGCCCGATGAACTGGCCGGCCTCGTCGGCGACTGAGCAGCCCGCCCCGTTTTGTGGTCCAATAGACGCACACACACAACAACGGAGGAAGCATCATGAAACCATTCGTTCGCAGCATCCTGTTGTTACTGCTCGGCCTGGCCGCCTTCAACGCCTGGAGCGAAAGCGCGAAGGAAGTCGGCGGCTATATCGTCCATTTCAACGCCCTGCCCACCGAGGCACTGCCGCCGCAGGTGGCCAAGGCCTACAAGATCACGCGCAGCAAGCACCGCGGCCTGCTGAACATATCCGTGCTCAAGAAAGGGCCGGGCTACCAGGCCGTGGAAGCCGATATCGATGTGACCGCCAGCAACCTGACCGGCCAGATGCGGCCCATCAAACTGCGCAAGATCGAGGAACAGAATGCCCTCTACTACATCGGCGAATTCCGTGTCAGCAACGAGGAAACCCTGAACTTCAACATCCGCGTCAAGACACCGGACGGCCACCAGGAAACCATCCAGCTGTCGCAGCAGTTCTTCGTCGACTGACCCGGCGGACGCCGGCGGCCGTGCGATCACCGGCCGCGGCGTTCAGCCCTGCCGTTCCTCTGCGCGCAGCCGCGCCTGAATGAAATCGGCATGGGGCACATACAGCAGGTCGGACACCTGGCGCATCAGGTGCTCCTCATAGTGGTGTTTTTCGCCGTCGGCATAGACCACTTCCCACATCATCTCGATCACCCTCAGCTTGTCCTGCTGACTCATGCGCTCGTTCAACATGCGGGTGATGTGTTGCAGCGAAACCAGTCGATCGGCCTCGTCGATGGCCTGTTGCAACAGCACATCGATCTCTTCCTCGCACAGCGACAGCCGTTCCAGAAGCAGACGGCGTATCGCGGCCTGCTCCTGCGGGTCCTCCCGGTAATCGGCACGGCTGATCTCGATCAGCAATACCGCGGTGGCCAGCTCCAGCGCCAGCACGGGTTCACGCGCCTCGAAGCGCTCAAAGGTGGGACGGAAGAATTTTTCGATCCAGTCGATCATGGTCTCCTCATAGACAAATTTGATTGAACACGGTTTTTCGATTGCCGTAAAATGACTGTCTCCCATCTTTCCAGGTCGCATCATGACCCTGACCGAACTCCGCTACATCGTTGCCGTTGCCCGCAAGCGTCATTTCGGCAAGGCCGCCGAAGCCTGCTTCGTCAGCCAGCCCACGCTGTCCATCGCCATCAAGAAGCTCGAATCGGAGCTGGATGTGCGCCTGTTCGAACGCAGCTCCAAGAACGAGATCCGCATCACCGACATCGGCCAGCAGATCGTCGATCAGGCGCAGAAGGTGTTGCGCGAAACCCAGGTCATCCACGAAATCGCGCAGCAGGGGAAGGACCCGCTGTCCGGCCCCTTCCGTCTGGGCGCCATCTACACCATAGGCCCTTACCTCTTGCCGGACCTGATCCCGCGACTCAATACCGCCACGCCCAATCTGACCCTGATCATCGAGGAAGATTTCACTGCCAACCTGGCGCGCAAGCTGAAAAACGGCGATCTCGATGCCATCGTCATCTCCTACCCCTTCGATGAACCCGGTATCGCCACCACGCCACTGTATGAAGAACCCTTCGTGGTCGCCATTCCCCCTGGGCACGCCTGGAACGAACGCGAGGACATCGCCGTCGATGAGCTGGCCGGGCAGGACCTGATGCTGCTCGGCGCCGGCCACTGCTTCCGGGATCAGGTATTGGCTGCCTGCCCCAAGTGCATGTCCCAGAGCAGCGAACTGACACGCAAGCTGGAAGGCAGCTCGCTGGAAACCATCCGCCACATGGTGGCCGCCGGCACCGGCATCACCGTGCTGCCCTGTACCAGCCTGCTCAACCGGCACAGCAACCGCGAACTGGTGCGCATCAAACCCTTTGCCGACCCGCGCCCCGGACGCGTGGTGGCGCTGGCCTGGCGCAAGCACTACCCGCGCAGCGAAGCCATAGAGACCATCGCCGAAGCCATACGGGGCTGCGACCTGCCGGGTGTGAAACGGATCGATGATGCCGATCAGGCAGCCTGAGTCACCGCTGCGGCGGCCGAGGCGGAGGCGCCGGCCAGTACACGGATGGCGGGGCATACCCGCCGGGTGGCGGCAAGGGTCGTACCGGATAACGCAGCCAATAGGGCGGCGGGCTTCGGTGATCCCGGTCCGTCAGGCGGTTGAACCAGCCTGGAGGGCCGCCCAGCGGGCAGAAGGGGAGTTCCGGAAAACCGGCCCGGACCGGTGCGGCCAGCACGGCCATCAGCAGGGCCACCGCAATGCGTGTATCCACCTTATGCCCCTCCATCAAAAGGCCCATCATACACCGGAGCCCATGCCATGCTGAAATTCGCCCTGGTGTTCATCGCCCTCAGCCTGCTGGCGCTGCTGCTGATGTCCCTGTGGCACCGCCCGACACGTTTGCGTCCACCGGAGCAGCGCACCATCCAGCCCTGCCCCGGCACCCCGAACTGCGTCAGCAGCCTCGACGAGGACGCCACCCACCGCATCGAGCCGCTGCCGGTGCTCGACGACGACCCGCGCGCCTCATGGCAACGCCTGCAGCAGGTGATCGGGGAGCAGGGCGGCGACATCGTCTTCGATGACGGGCGCTACCTGCACGCGGTGTTCGAAACCCGCTGGCTGCGTTTCCGCGACGACCTGGAAGCCGTGCGGGGGGTAGACCGTATCGACATCCGCAGCGCTTCGCGCGCCGGCCGTTCCGATTTCGAGGTCAACCGCAACCGGGTGGAACGTCTGCGCCGGCGCTACCTGGCGGAATAAGCCTTGCGGATGAAGCCGATATCGTTCTCGATCAGGCGCCGCTCGGCACGCGAGAAATCGCCATCGCTGGCGAAGGGGCCGATCTCCACCCGGTAGTAGCTGCGGCCACCCACATCGGCCGAGACGATACGCGCTTCCATGCCCAGCAGCGCCAGGTTGGCCTTGCGCCGTTCGGCATCGGCGCGGGCCGAGAAGGAGCCCGCCTGCAGAATGTAACGGCTGCGTCCCTGGCTCCCGCTCTGAGTCTTTTGTCCCGGTTTTGGGGGTTGAGAAGGAATGACCTCGACCCGGGGAATCTCCACCTTGCGGTCCGGGAGCACGCGGTAGAAATCGAACACCGGCTTGCCCCGTGTTGCCTGCGTTTCGGGTGCGCTCTGTTGCGCAGGCTCCATCCGCGCCCGTTCGACGATGCCACGGTCGAGAAACAGGATGAAGGCGACGAAACCGCCGACGATCAGCAGCAGCGTCAGCCACAGCCAGGGTGAGGCGCTTTTGCTGCTCCTTGCCACGATTACATCCGCTCCGGCGCGCTGACACCCAGCAGTTCAAGGCCGTTGCGCAGCACCTGCCGGGTGGCCAGCGCCAGTGCCAGCCTCGCGTTGCGCAGACCGTCATCCTCGACCAGGAACTTGTGCGCGTTGTACCAGCTGTGGAAGGCATGAGCCAGCTCACGCAGGGTGTTGACCAGCAGGTGCGGCTCGCGGCGCCCGGCGGCCGCAGCCAGCCGCTCGGGATACAGCGCCAGCAATTTCAGCACCGCCTGCTCGTGGCTGCTGTCGAGGCGCTCCAGCGCGGCCTGGCCGGTATCGATGTCGATGCCCTGCTCCGCGCACTGGCGTTCCACGCTGCACACACGGGCGTGGGCGTACTGCACATAGTAGACGGGGTTGTCGGAAGACTCCTGGCGCGCCAGATCGAGGTCAAAATCCATGTGCTGCTCGGCCTTGCGCATGACATAGAAAAACCGTGCCGCATCCTTGCCCACATCCTCGCGCAGCTCGCGCAGGGTGACGAACTCGCCGGAGCGGGTGGACATGGGCACCATCTCGCCGTTCTCATAGAGGTTGGCGAACTGCACCAGCAGGATCTCCAGGCGATCCGCCGGGTAGCCCAGCGCCGTCAGCGCGGCCTTGACGCGGGCGATGTAGCCGTGGTGGTCGGCCCCCCAGACATTGATGACCTGGTCGAAACCGCGGTCGAACTTGTTGATGTGGTAGGCGATGTCGGAAGCGAAATAGGTGGTCTGCCCATTGTCGCGGCGCAGCACCCGGTCCTTCTCGTCACCGAAGTCGGTGGAGCGGAACCACAGGGCGCCCTCCTGCTCGTAGACATGCCCCTGCTCGCGCAGCCGCTCGATGGCCTGATCCACCAGCCCTTGGTCGGTAAGCGTCCGCTCGGAGAACCATTCGTCGTACACCACGCCAAACTGCTCCAGATCGCGACGGATCACGTCCACCAGCGTATCCAGCGCCAGATCGAACACCTGACGGTATTTCTCCTCGCCCAGCAGGCGCCGCGCGTTGGCGATCAGGTCGTCCACATGGCGTTCCTTGTCACCCTCCGGCGCATCGGCATGCACGCCGGAGAACACGGCTGCGGCCGGATGGCGGTAATCATCCCCGTGCTCGCGGTGCAGGGTGGCGGCGATGTCCCAGACATAGTCGCCCTGATAGCCGTTGGACGGGAAGTCGATGGTTTCACCGGCCAGATCCAGATAGCGCAACCAGACCGAAAGGGCGAGGATGTCCATCTGACGCCCGGCGTCATTGACATAGTATTCCCGCTGCACCTGATGCCCCGTCGCTTCCAGCAGATTGGCCAGGGTCGCGCCATAGGCCGCGCCACGCCCATGCCCCACATGCAGCGGCCCGGTCGGATTGGCGGAAACGAACTCGACCTGAACCCGGCGCCCGTCGCCGGCCGGGCTGCGGCCGTAATCCCGCCCCTGCTCCAGCACCTGACGCACCACCGACTGGTTGTAGCCGCTGCGCAGGAAAAAATTGATGAACCCCGGGCCGGCCACCTCCACCCGCTCCAGCCATTCGGCCTCGGGCAGTGCAGCGACGACCTGTTCTGCCAGTTCGCGCGGTGCGCGGCGCGCGGGCTTGGCCCCCACCAGCGCGATGTTGCTGGCAAAATCGCCCTGGTGTTTGTCCCGTGACGGGGTGACCAGGATCTTCGGGGCGAAATCCTCGGGCAACTGCCCGCGCTTCTGGAGTTCGGCGATGGCCTCGCCAATCGATTGTTCGATCTGAGCTTTCAACGGTGGGTCCGGACGGGTTCGAAGGAACCGCGCATTGTACTTGCTTCTGCGGCCGGACTGAACCGGATTCGGCCGCTGAGGCAACCGTAACGCCGGCCTTTCACAGATCCAGCGGGTCGACTTCGATCGTCAGCCGCGAGCCGGCCCGGTTGCGTGGCCTCAGCAGGCTCGGCAGCAGTGGCTTCAGCGCCTGACGCAGGCGCGCCACATCCGGCGCCAGCAGACTCAGCTGCGCACGGTAGCGTCCGATGCGCCGGGTCATCAGCGCGGGGATGGGGCCGATACGGCGCACGCCGTCGGGCAGGCCGTGGGCATCCAGTTGCCCCGCCAGCCCGTTCAGGCGCTGCAACGCATCCTCCAGTGACAGCGCATCCACCTGCAGGGTGACCGCACGCGCCGCCGGTGGAAAACCGAGCAGTTGCCGTTCCTTGAGAATCGGCTGCATCAATTCGTCATAGTCTTCCCGGGTCAGCCCCTGCATCAGCGGATGCTCGGGAAAGGCGGTCTGCAACAGCGCCTGACCGGGGCGCCCGGAGCGGCCGGCTCGGCCGGTCACCTGCAGCACGGTCTGGATCAGACGCTCTGAGGCCCGGTAGAAACTGCTGTACAGCGCCTGATCGGCATCGAGAATGCCCACCAGCGAAATGTGTGGATAGTCGTGCCCCTTGGCCAGCATCTGGGTACCGACGAGGATCGCCGGCTGCCCCTGATGCAGGGTTTCTAGCTGTACCGACAGGCTGCGGCTGCGGCTGACCGTATCGCGGTCGATACGGATTACCGGCACCTGCGGGAAGCGCTGGCCAAGGAACTCCTCCAGCTGCTCGGTGCCCACCCCATGATGACGGATTCCACCGGCGCCACAGTCCGGGCAGGTTTCCGGCATCGGCCGCTGGCTTCCGCAGTGATGGCAGATCAGCCGGTTCAGTGACTGGTGCAGCGTCATCCGCGCATCGCACTGGTGGCATTGGGCCTGCCACCCGCACTGGTGGCACATCACCACCGGCGCATAGCCGCGACGGTTGAGAAACAGAAGCACCTGACCGCCGTCACCGAGGTGTCGCCCGACCGCGCTCAACAGCCGCGGTGAACAGCCACAGACCGGCTTGATCTGGCTGACGTCCAGCAACTCGATGGCCGGAGGACGACCACCGCCGACGCGCTGACGCAGCCAGTAGCGCTGCGCATGGTCGCGCCGCAGGTTGTAAAGGCTTTCGGACGATGGCGTGGCCGAACCCAGCACCACCGGAATACCCAGCTGCTGGGCGCGGCGCAGGGCCACATCCCGGGCGTGGTAGCGCACGCCATCCTGCTGGCGGTAGGACGGGTCATGCTCCTCGTCCACCACGATCAGGCCCAGATCCGGGCAGTCGCTGAACAACGCCGAACGGGTGCCGATCAGCACCGGCGCCACGCCACGGCGAAAGGCATCCCAGCTGCGGTAGCGCTCGGCATCGCTCTGCGCCGAGTGGGACAGCAGTACCGGGCGCCCCAGGCGGCGACGGAAGCGTTCCACCAGCTGCGGTGTCAGCCCGATTTCCGGCGCCAGCAGGATCACCTGCCGTCCGGCGTCGATGACCCGGCGCATCAGCGCCAGATAGACCTCGGTCTTGCCGCTGCCGGTGACGCCCTGGATCAGATGGCTGCCGAACCGGTCCAGTTGCGGTTCGATGCGCTCCACGATGGCCTGCTGCTCTGCAGTCAGCGTCGGAAAATCGGGCTCCTGCTGCGGCCAGTCCAGAGCCTCGGCCTGCAGGCTTTCGGCCAGCCCCCTGGCAACCAGCCCCCGCATCGCCGATCGCCAGTCGCCCAGCTGTTCGCGCAGGGACGCGGCACTCATACCCTGCGGGTCGTCGAGCAGGGCGAGATAGGCTGCATGCTGTTTCGGCGCCCTGCGGGCCAGCGCCTGCAGCGCCGCTTCATCGGCCGGCAGGGGTCGCCACACGGTGAACCGGCTGTCCCGCGCCGGCTGCCCGCGCCGCAGGGCCTTGGGCAGACACAGGAACAGCACCTCCCCGATCGGCTGCAGGTAGTAATCCGCAGCCCAGCGCGCCAACGCCAACACCGACGCGGAAAGCAGAGGCTGAGCGTCGAGGCATTCGGCCACGGTTTTCAGCCCGTCACGGTCGTCATCGCCATCCTCGACCGACACCAGGACACCGGTCTTGAAACCCGAACCGAAGGGCAGGCGACAGCGCACACCCGGTTGCAGCTCAGCACCGTCGGGCAGCCGGTAGTCGAATTCCTGATGGACGGGCAGAGGCAACGCGAAGCGCCCGATGCGTCGGCGGGGCGGGCTCATCCTCGACGGCTGGAGGCTGGACGGGCAGGGCAGGAGTTCATGGGTGGAATGGTAGCATTTCCCGGCCGGTTGCCGGTGACAGTGGATCCTCATTTAGCAGCGATATCTGAAGTGATTTCTAGCGTCACCGGCCTAAGTGATTGAGCCCAGAGAAGTTATCCGGTTATCCACATTTTCTGTGGAAAACTCTGTGGACAAACAGCGGCGAAGTGGACCGAAACCGCGCCAGAATCCCTTTTGCGTCAGTTTGACCATTTTTGAATCAGTTTTTTTATCTCGGTTAAATCAACAACTTACAACACTTGCCCTGGACTCCCGGGCAAATACCCTCATGAAACGGATGGAATAAAAGGAACCAGCATCAAAATGTGCATATCTTGGCCTTGTCAAGCCCGCCTGCAGTGCCGTTCGATTCATTTTTTCTATCGATTCCCGATATTTCGATGATGACACCGAATCTGTGTTTTTGCGTCCGCGGTCACTGTTCCGCGGTTGGACGGCGGCGGCGTTTCTGACACACTAGGCGCCCCGATCGATTCAGGTCGCCGCCTGCTCATGACATCCGACAAAACCGCGGTCATACTCATCAACCTTGGCACCCCGGCTGCCAACAACCGGCGCGAAGTGCGCCGTTTCCTCAGACAGTTCCTGTCCGATCCTCGGGTGGTGGAGATTCCCCGCCCCCTGTGGTGGCCAATCCTCCACGGTGCCATTCTGCCGTTCCGCAGCAAGACCGCGCTGGAAGCCTACAACAGCATCTGGACCGACGAGGGTTCGCCTTTGCTGGCCATCAGCCGTCGTCAGCAGCAGGCCCTGCAGGAAAAGCTGGGCAGCGGCATCCGCGTGGAACTGATGATGCGCTATGGCGAACCTTCCTTCGAGCAGGTCGTCAGCCGCCTGCTGGATGAGGGCTGCCACCGCCTCGTTGTACTGCCGCTCTATCCGCAGAATTCGGCCACCACCACCGCCACCAGCTTCGACCACCTGGCCGATGTACTGCGCCGGACACGGGCCACGCCCCATGTGGACTTCATCAGCGATTACCACGGCCATCCCGACTACATCCACGCCCTGGCCAATTCGATACAGGAGCACTGGAAACAGCAACAGCGCCAGCGCTTCCTGCTGATGTCCTTCCATGGCCTGCCTCAGCGCAATGTCGATCTGGGCGACCCCTATCACGACCAGTGCATGGGTACCGCCCACCTGCTGGCCACCATCCTGGGGCTGGCGCCGGACCAGTGGGCGATGAGCTTCCAGTCGCGTTTCGGCCGCCAGCAGTGGCTGCAACCCTATACCTCCGAAGCCCTGGCCGCGATGGCCGACAAGGGTCTCAAGGAAGTCGATGTGGTCTGCCCCGGCTTTTCCGCGGACTGCCTGGAAACGCTTGAAGAGATCCAGTTGCAGAACCGGGATGTCTTCCTGCAGCACGGTGGTGAACAGTACCACTACATCCCCTGCCTCAACGATCGTGACGACCACATCGAGATGATGGCCAACCTGGTTCGCCCCTACCTGCCCGATTGAACGGCTGACCGCATGGAACTGCACACCGAACTCTGGGATGAGGCGCGTTTCGGCGCGGCCAAAGACGAGTGGCAGGAACTGCTGGCGCACAGTGATGCCGATCCGCTGTTCCTGTCCTGGCACTGGATGCACGGCTGGTGGCGGTTGTTTCGAAAGCACAGCGAGGACCTTCTGATCATCGCCGTGCGCGACGGCGAAAAACTGGTCGGGCTGGCGCCCCTGCACCGCCATCGAGCCCGTTACCTGAAGGGCTGGCTGCCGGTGCAACGCATCGAGTTTCTTGGCTGCTGCTCCGGCCATCCGTCTGGTCTGTTGAGCGAATACCTCGACTTCATTCTGCACCGTGATCACCGGCAAACCGCCCTGCAGCAGCTGCTGGCCGAGCTCTATCATCAAGGCAGCTGGCAGGAGCTATTACTCCATAATGTACCCTCGGAAAGCCCCCTGTCCGAAGCCCTGCCTGGCATCGGAAAGCGCCGGGAGCTGGACCGGCAGAGCGCCTACCCGATCGACACGCGGGGCAATTTCGACGACTACCTAGCCACTCTGGGCCGCAATACCCGTCTCAAGCTGTACAACCGCCGCAAGCTGCTGGACAGCCTCGGCCGTGTCGAGCTGCGCCCGGTGAGCGAGGACGGCATCGACGAGCTGATCGACCGACTCAACGACTTCGACCGGCTGCGCTTCGGCCACGAGTCGACCATGAACGCTGCGACCCGATCACAACTGAAGCGGCTGCAGGCGTGCATGCCGGAGCTGTCGATCGGACGACATTCCAGCCTGCTCTGCCTCGACGGCAAACCGATCTCGGTGATCATCAACTTCAGCCTCGGACGCACGGTTTACAACATGCAGTTGGGCTACAGGGAGCGCTTTCACAAGAAGATCTCATTGGGCACCCTGCACCTCGGTTATGCCCTGCAAGCAGCCTTCGAGGATCCGCAGATCGACTGTTTCGATCTGCTGCTGGGCGGCGGCAAGAACAGCGACTACAAGCGCCACCTCAGCCCGCATCGACGCGAAGCCGCCAGCTGGCAGGTGATGCGTTCGCCGCTGCTGAAAACCCTGTTTGCGATCAACGACAACGGCAAGCGTCTGATCAGGCGGGTTTCCGCCAGCTGAGCGCGAACAGCAGCAGCGCCGCCAGCCCCAGCAGCGAAAACAGTCCCATCAAGGCCTCGGCCATGCTGACCCCGCCCGGCAACAGCGGGGTATAGCCACAGGCGGTCTTTACCTCGAACAGCCAGGGCAGCCAGCGGTCCAGCGGCAGCCAGTCGGGCGTGCCCAGCAGCATGTCGCACTCGCCAAAGGTCCAGCCGCGCTCGATGGCCAGCAGTTGCCAGCTGCGTTCGATCAGCCAGGCCAGGACCGCCAGATTCAGCAGATGGGCCAGCCGCCTTCCACCCGCCAGCCCCAGCAGAGCCACGGCGGTCAGCAGCAGCACGCCGATGCGCACATGGATGCACAGCACGCAGGGCGGCTCATCCAGACCGTACTGGTAATACAGCGCGGTCGCTTCGAGCAGCAGCCCGAGCAGCAACAGGAATACCCACCAGGCGCGACCCCGGCTGATGCGCGTCAGGGTTTCAATCATCATCGTTTTTCTTCAATCGGAACACGGTTCGGCAATTGTCATCCAGCCGGCGGGCCAGCGCTTCCACCGGCTCATCCCGCAGTTCAGCCATGACCCGCAGATGCTCAGGGAGGAAGGCCGGTTCATTGCGCTGGCCAAGGTGCGCCGGTCCCGGCTGGTCCGGCGCATCGGTCTCGATCAGCAGGGCCTGCCCGTCGATTTCGGCCACCACCGTTCTCAGCCTGCGCGCCCGGTCATGGGCCACGGTCGCGGCGATGCCCAGACGAAACCCGAGATCCACCGCCTGATTCGCCTGCTGCAACGATCCGCTGAAACTGTGCAACACCCCTTCCACTCCGGGGTGTCGCCGCAATTCGGCCAGCACCCGGTCCAGCGACTTGCGGGCATGGACGATCAGCGGTAGACGGTGATTGGCGGCCACCCGGATCTGCTCCCGAAACAGGCCGATCTGCGCTTCCCGGTCGGCATCGGCGGCATAGAAATCCAGCCCGCACTCGCCCACGGCCACCGCGGGGTGCGTATCCAGCCAGCGGTCCAGTGCGGCGACATGATCGCTGCGGTGGGCCTCCATGAACCAGGGGTGCAGCCCATAGGCCGGATAGAGGTCCGCGTATCGATCCGCCAGGCCGGCCAGCTTCTGCCAGCCCTCCGCGGTGGTGCCCGGCACCACGAAGCCGGTGATCCCGGCCTGCCGTGCACGGTTGATGACCGCATCCCGATCGGCATCGAATCGGGGATCATCGAGGTGGACATGGGAATCGATCATGTGCGTTGCTTCAGGGACGATCGAGGCGGATATGGACATAGCCAAGATCGACATAATCGTTGATACGCGCCGGCCCGCTGGGCGCTACCTGGACGAAGTCGAGGTATGCCTCCTGCGGCACATCGCGCCAGGACGAGTGGGTGCCGCAGACGAACAGGTCGACCCCATCCTCCACCAGCCCCTGCAGTTGCGCCAGCGCACGGGGCTGCTGCCCGCGTTGCTCGCGGGTCAGCTGGAACTGTTCGCCACCGTGGGAGACGATGGCCAGATCGGTGTCGGGCCAGCGCTGACGCAGGCGCTCTCGCAGCTCGATCAGCAGCGGGGTGGCCCATTGCCAGCTGTTGTCCTGCCATTCGATCAATTCCACCACGACACCGGGCGGTGCCTCCTCGCGGGCGAACAGCCGGTGCATGTCCGGGGTGTCGAGCCCCGCGGCACGAACCCCCGGCAAGGCCATCACGGTCAACAACAGGAGTACGAGCAGGCGATTCATGGCGACCTCATTACGCGGCAGGGACAGTCTTTGGATCATCCCCGCCGGTGAGGGTTCAGAGACGAACGCCGCTGGCGAAGGTATTGCAGGATTTCAGATCACCCTGCTCGAAGCCCCGGGTGAACCAGCGTACCCGCTGCTCGGAACTGCCGTGGGTGAAAGCATCCGGCATCACGCGTCCGGTGGCTTCCCGCTGCAGACGGTCGTCGCCGATGGCATTGGCCGCGGTCAGGCCTTCTTCGATGTCACCCGGTTCCAGCAGCTGGCGCTGTCGTTGGGCATGGTGAGCCCACAGCCCGGCGTAGCAGTCGGCCTGCAATTCCAGCCGCACCGACAACTTGTTTCCGTCGCGTTTGCCGAGGCTGCGCTGCGCCCGTTGCACCTTGCTGGAGGTACCGAGTAGGTTCTGCACATGGTGACCGATCTCGTGGGCGATGACATAGGCCTGGGCAAAATCGCCCGGTGCTCCGTGGCGGCGGGCCAGTTCATCGAAAAAGCCAAGATCCAGATAGACCTTCTGATCGCCCGGGCAATAGAAAGGCCCCATCGCGGACTGGCCGAGCCCGCAGGCGGAACGCACCGCGCCGCGGTAGAGCACGACGGTGGGCTCCCTGTAGTTCTTGCCCAGCTGACGGAACAGAGGACGCCAGGTGTCTTCGGTATCGGCCAGCACGGTTTTCACGAAGGCGACCTGCTCTTCTTCGGCAGCGGACCCGGCCTGCTGCTGCGCCGCCGGGGCGCGTGACGGCGCAGCGCCGGTGCCCAGCAGCCCGGAGAGGTCTCCGCCAAAGAACATGAACGCGCCCACACCCAGCAGCACCAGCATGCCGCCCTTGACGCCAAACAGCCGGAATACCAGCGGCAGGAAGCGCAACAGGCCCCCGCCGCGTCCCAGCGACAACCCCGCCATCGGCGCCCGGCTGAACCGCCGGTCCTCGATGTTTCCGCTCTGCCTGCGCCCGCGCCACCTCATGGTCTGCCCTCCCTGCCCGAGTAACCGAGATCAGCCCTTGCGGGCCTCCTCGATCATGCGGTGGATGATCGGCGTGAGGATGACCTCCATCGCCAACCCCATCTTGCCGCCAGGCACAACGATGGTGTTGCGCCGCGACATGAAGGAATCATGGATCATGTTCAGCAGATAGGGAAAATCGGTATCGAACTTCTTCGGGTCCTTGAAGCGGATGACCACGAAGCTTTCATCCGGCGTCGGGATGTCGCGGGCGATGAAGGGGTTTGAGGTATCCACGGTGGAGACGCGCTGGAAGTTGATGTCGGTCTCCGAGAACTGCGGGGTGATGTATTTGATGTAGTCGGGCATGCGGCGCAGGATGGTATCAACGATGACATCGGCGCTGTAGCCACGCTCGGCATTGTCACGGTGGATCTTCTGGATCCATTCGAGGTTGACAATGGGCACCACGCCCACCTTGAGATCGACGTATCGGGTCATGTCGACTTCATCGTTCTTCACACAGCCGTGCAGGCCCTCGTAGAACATCAGGTCGGTGCCTTCGGGGATGTCTTCCCAAGGCGTGAACTCGCCCGGCTTCTTGTCGATGCCGAGACGCGCATTGTGCTCGGCCGCTTCCGGCTCGCTGTGCAGGTAGTAGCGCTTCTTTCCGCGGCCGGTTTCGCCGTAGGTCTTGAACAGGTCAGCCAGCAGTTCGAATTCGTTGGCTTCGGCGCCGAAATGGCTGAAATCGCGCCCTTCCTTGATCGCCTCATCCATCTTCACCTTCATTTCGGCGCGATCATAGCGATGGAAACTGTCGCCTTCGATGATGACCGGTTTGATCTGCTCGCGGGTGAAGATGTGCTCGAATGCCTTCTTGACGGTGGAGGTGCCGGCGCCCGACGAGCCGGTAACCACGACGATGGGATGCTTCTTGGACATGGGAGGTTCCTCAATGTTTTCTGGATAATGGTGTGCCGCCGGCCCTGCGGGCGGACTGGAAACTGCCGGCCATTTTAGCGATTTATGATATGCGGCGCGAAAAAATCTGTTAATGACCGGATACCGGTACTTGATCCCGGTCGAAGCGGGTTTACACTGCGGATTCCGCCCACCCATGGATACTGCAATGACGACACAACCCGGCATACTGCTCGACAACCCGCCCCTGGCCCGTTTCATGACCTTCAACCTGCATCAGCCCGACGCCGCGGCCGGCTGCCTGCGCGAACTGGCGGCAATGGCCGACGGCGAACACCTGGTGGTGGGAATGGGCCGCTCGCTCATACTGGCGCTGGATGCGGACATTCCGGGCCTGCGCGACCTGCAGGTGACCAGCAGCCCCGGTCTGGACATCCCCTCCACGCCTGCGGCGCTCTGGTGCTGGCTGCGCGGCGACGATCGCGGTGAACTGTTCCACGACAGCCGCCTGGTCGAATCCCTGCTCTCGGAAGCCTTCACCCTTGGCGATTGCATCGACAGCTTCAAGTTCACGCCGGTCAACCGCGACCTCTCCGGCTACGAAGACGGCACCGAAAACCCGAAGGGCGAGGATGCCGTGGCGGCCGCGGTGGTACAGGGGCAGGGTCCCGGCCTCGACGGCTCCAGTTTCGTGGCGGTGCAGCAATGGGTGCACAATTTCGATGCGCTCGACGCCATGGAGACTGCGGAAACCGACGACCTGATCGGCCGCCGGCTGGAAGACAACGAGGAATTCGACGCCGCCCCGGAATCGGCCCATGTCAAGCGTGCGGCCCAGGAAAGCTTCGAACCGGAAGCCTTCATCCTGCGTCACTCGATGCCCTGGGCCGAGGACCTGCAGGGCGGGCTGGTGTTCGTGGCCTTCGGCCACAGCCTGGACGCCTTCGAAGCCATACTGCGCCGCATGGCCGGCCTGGAGGACGGCATCCAGGACGGTCTGTTCCGCTTCACCCGGCCGCTGACCGGCGCCAGCTTCTGGTGCCCGCCGATGCGCGACGGAGGACTGGATCTGTCGGCGCTGGGGCTGGACTGACCCGCTACTTGATGGATTCCGGTTCACGAATGGCCGGAATCACCTTGCCGTTCATCAGCACGATGAAGTACAGCGGGCGGTGCTTTCCATCGGCCAGCTGCGCCTGCATCTTGACCAGGTAGTGCCACAACCCGGGCCGGCGCGGGATCGGTTTCAGCTCGACACCCATCAGCCGCGCCCGTTCGATGCGCCGATCCTGCTTGATTCCCCGGGCTATGGCCGCCAGCGCCTGATCCAGTGTCAGTGGCAAAGGCGCATTGAACGGCTTCCACGGCTGCTGCGCGGCCAGATCACGCGGATCGATGAACACATCGACCTTGGTGTCGTCGATGTATTCCGAGACCTCGAAAGGAAACTGGTAGGCTAACAGGGGCGCAGACCAGCAGGCCAGCAATAACAACAGGGATTTGGGCATGACAGGCTCCGGACAATGTGCACTGGCGCGCAAGAATAGCCGCAGGCGCCGATTCCCGCCACCCTTCATTCGTTGCGCAGCGTATCCAGCAACAGACTGGTCTCGCTGGAGAGCACGCCGTCGATCAGTCTCAGTTCGCCCAGCAGACGGTTGAAGGACTCCAGCGATTCGGTGCGGATCTCGACGACCAGGTCCCAGCGCCCGTTGGTATTGTGGATGGCGACGATATCCGGGTAACCCCGCAAGGCCCGACTTACCGACGCCCCCATTCTGCCCTCCACCGAAATCATCGCCAGGGCGCGGATCGGGCAGTCTTCCGCCTCCGGTTTCAGGCTCAGCGTGTAGGCGCGGATGACGCCCTCACGCTCCAGCCGGCGCATGCGGTTCTGCACCGTCGCCCGCGATACCCCCAGTTCCCGGGCCAATTCCACCACCGGGCGGCGCGCGTTGCTGCGCAACAGGGCAATGAGACGGCGGTCCAGGGCGTCAAGCCTGCTCATAACGATCAATTCTCCTTGGCGTTATGACAAACATAGCATCAAAATGATGCATTCTGCTGTCTTTTTTCTGGCCGGCCGGACTCCGATACTGGACCTGTCCCCCGTTCACGGAGTCCAGCCATGACCCGATTCATCGACAGTGAACAGCTCGCGCAACTGCTCGAGACCATCGGTCTGACGGCCTTTCTGCAGCAACTGGCCGACCGCATCGAGCAGGATTTCAAGCGCTGGCCGATGTTCGAAAAATGCCCGCGTCTCGCCAGCCACAGCCCGATCGGCGTGATCGAACTGATGCCGGCCAGCGACGGGATGCTGTATGGCTTCAAATACGTCAATGGCCATCCGCGGAACGCGCGCCTCGGATTGCCGACAGTGATGGCCTTTGGTGCGCTGGCCGAGGTGGAAACCGGCTATCCGCTGCTGCTCACGGAACTGACCCTGGCCACGGCCCTGCGTACCGCCGCCACCTCGGTGGTGGCCGCCCGCGCGCTGACCCGGCCGGACAGCCGGTCGATGGCGCTGATCGGTTGCGGGGCCCAGGCCGAATTCCAGGCCCTGGCCTTCCATCATCTGATGGATATCCGCGAACTGCGGATCTTCGATATCGACCCGCGGGCGATGGACAAGCTGCAGCACAACCTGGCCGACCGGCGTGAACTGCGCCTCATCCGCTGCGCCAGTACCGCGGAAGCCGTCGCCGGCAGCGACATCGTCACCACGGTCACCGCGGACAAGCGGCTGGCCACCATCATCACTCCGTCGATGGTTGAACCCGGCATGCACCTCAACGCACTGGGCGGCGACTGCCCCGGCAAGACCGAACTGGACGCCGGGGTACTGACACAGGCACGGGTCTTCGCCGAATATGCCCCTCAGACCCGCATCGAGGGCGACATCCAGCAACTGTCGCCGGACTTCCCGGTCACCGAGCTGTGGCAGCTGCTCACCGGAGCGGCCGAAGGCCGCCAGTCTCCCCGGGACATCACCGTGTTCGACTCGGTCGGCTTTGCGGTCGAGGATTTCTCCACCCTGTGTCTGATCCGCGAGCTGGCCGAACGCCTGGGCATCGGCCGCCACATTCCGCTGGTACCGGAGCTGGAGAATCCGAAAAACCTGTTCGCGCTGACCCGCTCGCAGCGCACCGCGGCCGCATGACCTTCCTCGATCGCCCCGTGCAGATCATCGCCGTGCCGCTGGACCTCGGCGCGGCACGCCGTGGCACCGACGGCGGACCCTCGGCACTGCGCATCGCCGGTCTCGGGCCGGCGTTGCGGGCGCTGGGCTACACCACCCTGCTGGAACGGGACATCGAGGTACCTGCCCGGGAAACCCGTAATCAGGGGCGCCAGGGCATGCGCTTTCGCGACGAGATCCTGCTGGTTTGCCGGTCGCTTCATGCCACCTGCCGCGACGCCCTGGCATCGGGGCATTTCCCGCTGATCCTCGGTGGTGATCACTCCATCGCGATAGGCTCGGTATCGGCCACTCAGCGCCATTTCCATCAACGGCGTGAGTCCATCGGGCTGATCTGGGTCGATGCTCATGGCGATTTGAACACGCCCGGGAATTCGCCTTCGGGCAATATCCATGGCATGCCTCTGGCACACCTGCTCGGCCGCGGCGATGAGGCCTTCACCGCACTGGCGGGTGACGCCGGTCCTCTCGACCCCTCACGGGTGGTACTGATCGGCCTGCGCCAGCTCGACCCGGGCGAGCGGGCGCTGATCCGCGAGCTGGGCTTGACGGTTTTCACCATGCGCGATATCGACGAGCTGGGCATGGGCGAAGTCAGCCGCCGCGCCCTGGCCATCGCCGGAGAGGGTACGGCCGGCATTCATCTCAGCTTTGATGTGGATGCCTGTGACCCGGCAGTGATCCCCGGTTCCGGAACGCTGGTGCCCGGTGGCATCAGCTTCCGCGAGGCACACCTGCTGCTCGAACATTGCGCCGACAGCGGTCGGTTGCTGGCGATGGATGTGGTCGAACTCAATCCGTTTCTGGACCGGGCCAATGTTTCCGCCGAGCGCACCGTGGCGCTGATCCGCAGCGCCCTTGGGGAGCGGATTCTTTAGGCCCCGGCTCGCCGGATCAGTCACCGTCCGGCGCGGCTTCCCAGGATGCCCTCACGCCCTGCAACCAGGCGGCTTCCAGTGCCTTGAACAGCTGCGGATGGCGGTCCGGGTCGCTGATGTTCAGGTGCGTGCGGGCAATCACGCGCAAGGCCGTGCAGCGTTCCCGCTCACGCCAGCGCCGTTCGTAGCAGGCGGTATCGAAGCGGCCTTCACGCAGACACTCCGCGGCCAGACCACGCGCATCGCTCCAGATGAACTCGCCGTAGGGCAGGACTTCATAGTCATGGCTGTAGACATCGATGCCATTGGCTCGGGCCAGCGCCTCGACGAAATCGGGCAGCCGGCCCCGCGCGCGCATCGCCCGGTCCAGATCCAGCGTCACACGGGGCTGAAGGGTTTCGCCACGGAAGGAGTAGCGCAGGGTCAGTGTGATACGGTCATCCACCGGTTCATCCCTTGGTCAGGCTCATGAACAGCTTCGGCAACTTCTCCGGCAGCCGTTCGATGTTGTCGATGATGGAGTAGTGATTGCCGAAGATGTCGGCCACATAGGCATCGGCCTGCGGATCGAGATTGATGCAGTAGCAATAGATGTCCTCCTGCCCCAGTTCGCGCACTGCGGCGCGGGCATCCTCGATCAGATGGCGTTCGTCGCGCACATCCACATCCGCGGGTTCGCCGTCGGTGACCACCAGCAGCAGCTTCTTGTCGGCATTCTGGTGGCCGAGGTAGTGCGCGGCATAACGCATTGCCGCTCCCATGCGCGTCGACCAGCCGGCGCCCATTCCCGCCAGACGCGATTTTACATCCAGATTCCAGTGCTCGCCGAAGCCCTTGATGTGGTAGTAGCGCACCTGGTGACGGGTGTTGGAATGGAAGCCGGCGATGGCGAACCGGTCGCCCAGCTGCTCGATGGCCCAGGCCAGCAACGAAACCGCCTCCTGTTCCAGCTGGAGTATGGTCTGCCCTTCGCTGCCGACCGTCTGGTTCAGCGATTCCGACAGGTCGAGCAGGATGGTGACGGCGATATTGCGGTCATTGTGGCGGTGACTGACGTTGATGCGCGGGTCCGGATCATGGCCGGACCGGTAGTCGATCAGCGAACGGATGGCGATGTCCAGATCCAGCTCGCTGCCTTCCTCCTGATAGCGCACACGCACGAAATTCTGTGGCTTGAGCAGATCCAGCATGCGCTTGATCTGCCTGGCCAGGCGGTCGTGCTTGCGCAGCAGGCGGTCGATGATCTCGGCATCGCCGGAAGGGTGCAGGGTTTCATAGACCGAGGCCCAGTCGGGCCGGTAGGCCTGGGTCTGGTAGTCCCATTCCGGATAATGCCGCGGCGGCAGGCTGTCGTCCGGCTCGCTTTCCTCGATCTCGGTGGGTTCGACATGAAAATCCTCGTCATCGTCCAGCTCGTGAAACTGCCACAGGTTGCGGTTGTCGTCGCGGTAGGCGATCTCGGTGTCCTTGAACCAGACATGGGCCAGCGCGTCGGACTGGCGGCGGGTACGCGCCATGAACTGGATACCGAGGGTCTCCATGTCGGTCGTGCGGCTGTCGCCACCGTCCATGCAGCGGTGAAAACGATCGACGAAATCGAGAAGATCCGGGTCACGGTAGCCGTGGCCCGCATCCAGCAGGGCCCGCGACAGCAGGGTGAGTCGGTGGCGCACGCAAGAGGCCTGGGCTTCGTCGCAGTCGCCCTCGCGAGGAGCCGGATGCAGCGCCAGAAACAGCCGCCGCAAGCCGGGATACTGCCGCATCAGCAGGTATTCGATGCGTGCATCCTCGAAGGTCTCGATCGCCAGCCGCTGCATCGGACTGCGGTTGTCGGCAAACACCGGCGCCGTCCAGCGGCGGTGGCCGGCCATGTGCGCCAGCGCCGCCAGGTATTGCTCGAAGCCGCTGATCCCGGATTCGAGGTCGTCATTGACGTCTGGCAGGAAAATGCCGGTGTCGTCGTAGTAGGGCCGCGGATCGGAGCGTTCATCGAGCATGCGCGAATAGGGGTAGACACGCTCGTCGATGGACCACAGGGCACGCTGAAACAGTTCCAGCCGCCGTTCCACATCCACCAGCAGGGTGCCGGATCGCTCACGTTGCATCACCGCACGGCTGTCCGGTGTTTCGAGCCGGAAATATTCGGCCAGGTGATCCGGATGGTGGCTGTGCTGGGCGATGCCGTAGGCCATCCAGCGCTTGAGCCCGCCAATGTTGAGTTCACCCAGCAGCCGCGGCGCCCTCTCGAGAAAGGGAATCAGCGCCGGGCTGGGCAGGGTGGCGTGAGAGCCGTGGATCGAGATCGAGGTGCGTTCCACCAGCTCCTGCACCAGTTCCAGGTAACCCTCCATCAACACGGCCTGCTCCAGCCGGCGGGCCACCGCCGCCACGGTCTGCAAAAACGGGGCGATGGCCCCGGCATTGGGACTGCGGGCGATCCGGTAGGCGGCCTGCGCCACCGGCAGGATCACCGATTCGCCCGCGTGACGCGCCACTTCCGCGGCTTCTTCCATGTAGATCAACGGCGGCTCGGTGCCCCGGCCCATCATGCACAGCAGCTCCAGGCCCTTGGCAAAGTCCTTCAATCCCCGCGGCGACAGTTGCTGGCGCAACTCCGACAGCGCATCGGGCAGCAGCGCCCGCAACTCCCGATAGCGGCAGTTGATGGATTCGGCATCGATCATCGGGGTGTCCGTCATGGACGCAAGCGGCTCCGTCCGCCTCAGCCGAAGACGGCCACGATGGCCTGATCCAGCGTCTCGCGGATGTCGGCATCGTCGGTGATCGGGCGCACCATCGCCATCCGCGCCGCGTCCGAGGGTTCGATCCCGTGCTTCATCAGGCTGGCGGCATACACCAGCAAGCGGGTGGAGATGCCCTCATCCAGGCCGTGGCCCTTGAGACGCCGCGCCGCCTCGGCGACCTGTACCAGGCGTGCCGCGGTATCGGTATCGATACCGGTTTCGGCCGCCAGGATCTGCGCCTCCTCTGCGGCCGGCGCATAGTCGAAATCCATGCCCACGAAGCGCTGCTTGGTGGACTGCTTGAGGTCTTTCATCAGACTCTGGTAGCCCGGGTTGTAGGAGATCACCAGCTGGAAGTCCGCATGCGCGGTGACCACTTCGCCTTTCTTGTCCAGCGGCAGGTTGCGCCGGTGATCGGTCAGCGGATGGATCACCACCGTCGTGTCCTGGCGCGCCTCGACCACTTCGTCGAGGTAACAGATGGCGCCGATGCGCGCGGCGGTGGTCAGCGGGCCGTCCAGCCAGCGGGTGCCGTCGGCATCCAGCAGGTAGCGGCCGACGAGGTCGGCGGCGGTCATGTCCTCGTTGCAGGCCACGGTGATCAGCGGCCGACCCAGCTTCCAGGCCATGTATTCGACGAAACGGGATTTGCCACAACCGGTTGGCCCCTTGATCATCACCGGCAGACGGGCCTCGTAGGCGGCCTCGTACTGGGCGATCTCATTGCCGTGGGCGTGGTAATAGGGTTCGGCGTCGATGCGGTATTGTTCGGTATCGATGTCGCTCATAAGATTTTCCATGAACTCTGTGCAGGTTTGAACGGCGGAAAAAAAAGCCCCTGTCTCCAGGGGCTTGTTCCGCAAGCGGGCCGTGCCTATTTGTGCACGCCCAGCTTCTCGCGCCAGCCCGGGTAGAGGGCATCGGCATCATGCGGGAAGGACTCGAAGGCACGGGCGAATTCCTTGTGCTCCTTGGCGAACTCGATCGGATCGGCGCCTTCCTTCCAGCACTCGTAGGCCTGGCGCAACGAAATGGCGCCGGCCGCCGGGCTGTCGATGTGGCCGTAGGAACCACCGCCGGCGGTGTTGATGACATTGCCGTGACCCAGATTCTCGAAGAAACCGGGCAGGCGCAGAGCGTTCATGCCGCCGGAGATGATCGGCGTGGTGGGTTTCATGCCGTACCATTTCTGGTAATAAACCGGGCCCTGGCATTCATCGCGCTCGATCATGTAGGCGATGACGCGGTCATCCTTGTCGCCTTCCATCTTGCCGTAACCCATGGTGCCGACATGGATGCCGGAAGCACCCTGCAGACGGGACATCTTGGCCAGAACAAAGGCGGTGTAGCCGCGCTTGGCGCTGGGGGAGGTGACGGCACCATGACCGGCACGGTGGTAGTGCAGGTACTGGTTGGGGAACCAGCGGCGTGCGGTGGTGACCATGCCGGGGCCGCCGACATAGCCGTCGACCAGGAAGGCGACCTTGTCGGCATCGGGACCGAAGGTCTCTAGGATGTATTCGCCGCGGGCGAGCATTTCGTCATGGTCGTCGGCGGTGATGTTGGCGGAGAACAGCTTGGCTTCGCCGGTCTCGTCCTGGGCGCGCTTCATGGCGTCGGCGACCAGCGGAATGACCTGCTTCATCGGGCAGAAGGTCTGGTTGCCCTGGGGCTCATCGTTCTTGATGAAATCACCACCCAGCCAGAACTGGTAGGCGGCCTCGGCAAAGGGCTCGGGGCGCAGGCCCAGCTTCGGCTTGATGATGGTGCCGGCAATGTAGCCGCCATCCTTGATCGGGCGGCCGAGGATGCGCCACAGGTCGGAAATGTCCTTGGACGGGCCGTCGAACAGCTGGATCGCACGCTCCGGCATGTAGAAATCGATCATCTTGGCGTGCTTGACATCGCCCATGCCCTGGTTGTTGCCGATGGTCAGGGTGAGGAAGGAGACCAGCATCATGCGGCCGTCGGTGACATTGCGGTCGAACAGCTCCAGCGGATAGGCGATGCGCATGTCCTCGTTTTCCTCGTCGATGTGGTAGACCAGCGCATCGACGCCCTTGGTGAAGTCGTCGGTGGTGGAGACTTCGACATTGGTGCCGGTGGAGGATTCGGCGGCGAAGTGGGACGCGGTGGCCAGATAGTCATGGCCGTCGGCCGGCTTCATCTTGTAGGCGACGAGAATGTGCTTGCCGCCCTTGATCAGCGCTTCTTCGTCGAGGCTGAGGTCCGAGTAACGGTTGGATTGGTCCATGATGACTCCTGTTTGGGTTTCGGTTCGGGTTCACAATGCGTTATCAGCGCCCCTGCAGCCCGTGGATGCCGGCGGCCTGAACTGGCTGCGGACTATATACCCGAAACTTCATAAGGTATATTCACGGTTTCTGATATAATCCATAAGCAAACCCTTATACACAATTCATGAACATTACCCTGCGCCAGTTGCACATTTTCCGGGAGGTTGCCGAGAGCGGCAGCTTTACCCGCGCCTCCAAGCGTCTGTTTCTTTCGCAGCCGGCGGTATCGATGCAGATCAAGCAACTGGAGCAGGCGGTCGGTCAACCGTTGCTGATCAAGCTGGGTCGCGGCCTGATGCTGACCGATGCCGGAGAGGAGATGCTCGAACTGAGCCGCAGCATGCTCGATCGCATGCACCTGACGGCGGAGCGGTTGCAGCTGATTTCCGACGGCCAGGTCGGCCGCTTGCATCTGGTGGTCGCGTCCACCGTGTCCTCGGTGGCCACGCGCCTGCTGGCCCGTTTCAAGACCGACCATCCGGCGGTACAGATCAGTTTCGAAGTAACCAACCGTCAGGGACTGATCGAGCGGCTGGAGGACAACCAGACCGACATCGCGCTGATGGGCCAGCCACCGGATCGACTGCCGATCAAGGCCGTGGCCTTCATGGGCAATCCACTGGTCACCATCGCCGCACCGGATCACCCGCTGGTGCAACGGGGTCGCCGTGCTTCACTGAAAAAGCTCATCAAGCACGGTTTCGTGGTACGCGAACCCGGTTCCGGCACGCGCATGGCCATGGAACGGCTGTTCAGCGAACGGGGGATGCGGCTGGAGGCCAGCATGGAGATGAACAGCAACGAGGCGATCAAGCAGGCGGTGGAGGCCGGGCTCGGGCTGGGCGTGGTGTCGCTGCATACGCTGTCGCACGAACTTTCCGAAAAGCGGCTCTCCATCGTCGATGCGGAAGGCTTCCCCATCCTGCGTTCCTGGTACCTGGTGCAGCGGCGCGACAAACTGCTGTCGCCACTGGCGATGCAGTTCCGCCGCTATGTGCTGCAGGAAGCGGCGCTGATGGGTACCCGGCAGCACGAAAGCGGGCTGTTTAACGCTCCGTTAACGCGTTGAGCTTCATCATTGCGGGCACCTTTTCCTGTCGAGACACTCTTACGACAGTCTGAACCGCAACCGGATGCCCGCCTTGCCCCGACTCCGCCTGACCGGCAACCAGCTGATTCTCCTCGCGGCGCTGTGGATGACCCTGCTGGGGAATCTCAGTTACTACCGCAAGGTGCTGGACATCTACCCGCCCGACACCGGGCAGCTGCCATTCCTGCTGTCGATCCTGGGCCTGCAGTTCGCCTTCACGGTGCTGCTGCTGGCACTTGTTGTCTGGCGCCCGATCCTCAAGCCGGTACTGACCGTCATCCTGCTGGCCGCCGCCTTCGCCGCCTATTTCATGGACAGTTACGGCATCGTCATCGACCGGGACATGATCCGCAACACGCTGGAAACCAATGTCGCCGAAGCCGGGGATCTGCTGTCCTGGCGCCTGCTCGGCTATGTCGTGCTGCTCGGTGTACTGCCTTCGGTCATGGTCTGGCGGACACAGCTCACGCCGCTTTCCCCCGGCCGCGCGTTGCTGTTGCGCGGACGATTGATCCTGTTCACGCTGATCGCGCTGGCGGCCATCATCTTCGCCTTCTACAAGCCCTATTCCTCGTTCTTCCGCGAACACAAGACGGTACGCTACTACTCCAACCCGGTGTATTTCATCTACTCCGGCCTGCGCTATGCCAGCGAACAGTGGATCGACAGCCGCCAAACCTTCACCCGGATCGGCCTCGATGCCCGACTGCGGGAGCAGCGCGGCAAACCGCGGCTGGTGGTGGTGGTGGTGGGCGAAACGGCCCGCGCCGACCACTTTTCACTCAACGGTTACGCCCGCCCCACCAATCCCCGTCTGGAGCAGCGCGAGGGGCTGATCAGCTTCCGGCAATTCCATTCCTGCGGTACCTCCACGGCCCTGTCGGTGCCGTGCATGTTTTCGAAACTGACCCGCGAAGACTTCTCCAACAGCGAAGCACGCAACAGCGACAATGTGCTGGACATCCTGCAACGCGCGGGGGTGGCCGTACTGTGGCTGGACAACAACTCCAGCTCCAAGGGCGTGGCCGACCGGGTCCCCTTCGAGGATTTCCGCAGCCCGGAACGCAACCCCGTCTGCGACCCGGAGTGCCGGGATGCCGGCATGCTGTCCCGGCTGCCCCGGTTCATCGAGGAGAACAGCGGCCGTGACATCGTCATCGTGCTGCACCAGATGGGCAACCATGGCCCGGCCTATTACAAGCGGTATCCGAAGGCTTTCGAGGTCTTCAAGCCGGTCTGCCACACCAACGAGCTGGATCAGTGCAGCGTCGAGGAAATCAGCAACGCCTACGACAATGCCATCCGTTATACCGACGACTTTCTGGACCGCCTCATCAACCTGCTGCAAGACCATGACGACCGCTACGCCACCGCCATGTGGTACATCAGCGATCACGGTGAATCGCTGGGCGAAAACGGTATCTACCTGCACGGGCTGCCCTATTTCCTGGCGCCCGAGGCCCAGACCCGCGTACCGTCCATCCTCTGGCTGGGCGCTTCCGTACCACCGGAGCTTCGCGAAGCCGCTGCCTCGCGCCGCGATCAGCCTCTGTCGCACGACAACCTGTTCGACAGCCTGCTCGATCTGGTTGGCGTGAATACCGATGCCTTCACCGCGGAGGACAGTCTGTTCCGGCCGAAAAATGCGATGAATGCTTCACAAAAACCCTGATCGCCTTGCCGATTTGCACGATTTGCTAATATAATTAAATGCTGTAGCAGGGTCTTGCATCGCGCGACGAACCGTTTCGCTTCGCCGCCAGTTCCATGGCCTCCTCCGCGGAGTTCCTCCGTCGGGCTTCATGCCACCGTGTTCTTCGACCGCCCCACCGCGGGCCGATCTGCCGGGGGACGATCCTGCCCGGGCGCCGGCGCCAGTCCGGCTGTATCCATACCACACCGACATCGAGATGAGAAAACTGACGCTGAACGATCTGTTCCCTTTCCTGCGCTGGATGCGCCTGGTCAACAAGGAAACCCTGCGCGCCGATTTTTTCGCCGGCCTGACCGGGGCGGTCATCGTTCTGCCGCAGGGCGTGGCGTTTGCCACCATTGCCGGCCTGCCCCCGGAATACGGGCTCTACACGGCGATGGTGACACCGATCATCGCCGCCCTGTTCGGATCCTCCTATCATCTGGTGTCCGGGCCGACCACGGCCATTTCGATCGTGGTGTTCTCCACCCTCAGCTCCTTTGCCGAACCCGGCAGCGAGGAATTCATCCGACTGGCGCTGACCCTCACTTTTCTTGCCGGCGTCTACCAGCTGGCCTTCGGTCTGGCCCGGCTGGGATCGCTGGTCAATTTCGTCTCGCATACCGTGGTCATCGGCTTCACCGCCGGCGCGGCAATCCTCATCGCCACCAGCCAGGTGAAAAGCATCACCGGCATCCCGGTACCCAAGGGCGAATCCTTCTTGCATACCTGGATGGACCTGTATCAGGGCTGGGACAACTTCAATCCCTATATCCTCATCATTGCCCTGGTCACACTGGTCACGGCCATCCTGTTCAAGAAATTCCTGCCCAGGTTCCCCAACCTGCTGGCGGGGATGATCGTCGGCAGCGTTCTCGCACTGTGGTTCCAGCAATACACCGACGGCATCAAGCTGGTGGGCGAGATTCCGGCCCAGCTGCCGCCGCTGTCCTCGCCCGAGTTTTCCCTTGAGAGCATACGCCTGCTGGCGCCCCAGGCCTTCGCGGTGGCGTTGCTGGGCCTGATCGAGGCGGTTTCGATCTCGCGCGCGGTGGCCACCAAGTCCAACCAGCGCATCGATGCCAATCAGGAATTCATCGGCCAGGGCATGTCCAATATCGTCGGCAGCTTCTTTTCCAGCTATGCCGGTTCCGGCTCCTTCACCCGTTCCGGCATCAACTACGATGCCGGCGCCCGCACCCCGATGTCGGCCATCTTCGCCGCCATCATCCTGATGGGCATCGTGCTGCTGATCGCGCCGCTGACCGCCTACCTGCCGATCGCGGCCATGGGCGGCGTCATCCTGTTGGTAGCTTACAACCTGGTGGATTTCCACCACATCAAGAACACCCTCGTACTGAGCCGCTCGGAAGCCGCGATCCTGCTGACCACCTTCTTCGCCACCCTGTTCCTGGAGCTGGAATTCGCCATCTACCTGGGCGTGCTGCTGTCACTGGTGTTCTTCCTCGCCAAGACCTCGACCCCGCAGATCCCGACCCTGGCCTTCGACGAGCCGCCGGGCACACCCGGCCGCAAGCTGATCCATATCGATGTCAAGCCGGTCAAGCAGTGCCCCCAGCTGAAAATCATCCGTATCGACATGTCGGTGTACTTCGGCTCCATCAACCACATCCTCAACCGGCTGGGGCAGATCACCGAGAACGAGCGCATCTACCATATTCTGATCGAGGCCTCGGGCATCAACTTTATCGATCTGGCCGGTGCAGAGGCGCTGGAAGCCGAGAACCGGAAACTGGCCAAGCTGGGCGGTGGGTTGTATTTCGTCGGCCTCAAGCCCTCGGTTTATGAATTCGTCGCCAAAACCGGCTTCGTCAAGCATCTGGGGGCGGATCACTTCTTCGATTCCAAGACCCAGGCCTTCCGCACCATCATTCCGCGGCTGGATCCGAAGATCTGCGAAACCTGCAATGCCCAGGTCTTCGAGGAATGCCCGTGAGCGGTCAGAACAGGTCGGCGTTGATCAGGAAGTGGGCATAGATCGATCCGGCGTAACCCAGTGCGATCACCGGCGTCCACTTGAGGTGGGAGAAAAAGGTATAGCTCCCTCGCGCCTGCCCCATCAGCGCCACCCCCGCCGCGGAGCCGATGGACAGCAGCGACCCGCCGACACCGGCGGTGAGGGTCACCAGCAGCCACTGCCCGAGCGACATGTCCGGCTCCATCGACAAGACCGCAAACATCACCGGTATGTTGTCGACCACCGATGACATCACGCCCACCGCCACATTGGCCGGGGTCGGCCCCCACTGGCTGTACATGATCTCGGACACCAGCCCGAGATAGCCGATGAAGCCCAGGCCACCGACACAGAGTACCACCCCGTAGAAGAACAGCAGGGTGTCCCACTCCGCCCGCGCCACGCCGCGGAACACATCGAAGGGCACGATGTCGCCGGCCGCATAGCCGTTGTTGCGGGCCAATCCGAGCTGCAGACGGCGCTGACAGCTGACCTTGAGGTAATAACCGAAGACCTTCAGCAGTCCAAGACCGGTCAGCATGCCGATCACCGGCGGCATGCTCAGGTAATTGTGGAAACCGACCGCCAGAGCGATGGTCAGCAGGAACAGGGCAATGATGCGGCGCGCGCCGCGACGCATCGGAATCGCCTCTTCCACCGCTCTCGGCTGCTCGTTGGGCACCGCGAAATGCATGATGGCCGCGGGGATCAGGAAATTGAGTGCCGAAGGCAGGAAGAGGTCGAAAAACTGCCAGAAATCGACCCGGCCGGCCTGCCAGACCATCAGCGTGGTGATGTCGCCAAAGGGCGAAAACGCGCCGCCGGCATTGGCGGCAACGACGATATTGATGCAGGCCAGTGCGATGAACTTCGGGTTGCCGGCGCCCACCGCCAGCACCACGGCACACATCAGCAGGGCCGTGGTCAGGTTGTCGGCCACCGGCGAGATGAAGAAGGCCAGCAGCCCGGTGATCCAGAACAGGCTGCGCAGCCCGAGTCCCGAACTGACCAGCCGCGCGCGCAAAGCCTCGAATACCTGACGCTCCTCCATCGAGTTGATGTAGGTCATCGCCACCAGCAGGAACAGCATCAGCTCGGCGTATTCAAGCAGGTTCTCGCGCACCGCATGCTCGGGCAGTGCCGCCAGCTCGGGATGGCTTCGGTACGCCCAGGCGATCATGCCCCAGATGACGCCGGCGGCGATGATCACCGGTTTAGATTTGCGCAGATGGGTGAATTCCTCCGCCATCACCAGCAGATAGGCAATGACGAAGATGATCAGGGCCGCGTAGCCGGTACTGCTCCTGGTCAGATCGAGGCGGGCCAGGGTTTCGGCCTGTTCGGCCAGAACGGTTGACGGAAGCAACAGCAGCGGCAACAGCAGAATACGGAACATGATCAAACGGGCGTGGAATGAAACGGGAGTGCCATGTTACCGGAAGCGCGCGCCCTTCTCCGCAAAATCACCCCGCAGCTGAGCCAGATCAGAAAACAATCGACATCATCACCATCATCACCACCAGGAACAGCACCGTCATGATGCCGCCGGCCTTCATGTAATCGGCCACCCGGTAACCACCCGGTCCCATGATCAGGGCATTCACCTGATGGGTCGGGATCAGGAAGGAGTTGGAAGTGGCAATGGCCACGGTCAGCGCGAACACCGCGGGGTTGGCGCCGACGCCCAGCGCGATGTTGACCGCCAGCGGCACCAGCAGCACGGTGGCGCCCACATTGGACATCACCAGCGTGAAGAATGTGGCCAGCGCCGCCACCGAGGCCTGGATCACCCACACCGGCGCATCGCCGACCACCGACAGCACCTGCTCGGCGATCCACTTGGCGGTGCCACTGGTCTCCACCGCCAGGCCCAGCGGTATCAGAGAGGCGAGCAGGAACACCGTCTTCCAGCTCACCGCCTCGTAGGCCTCATTCATCTTCAGCACGCCGGAGAGCACCATGCCAATGGCGCCGGTCAGCAGGGCCACCGACAGCCTCAGATCGGTGAACAGCACCAGCGACAGGGCGATGGCGAAGAACAGACCGGCCCATTTGAGCTTTTCCGGGCGCAGCTTTTCTTCGTGGGGGTATTCGGTGGTCACCACCACGAAGTCCCGGTCGTGACTGATGCGGTCCAGCGCCAGCCAGGTGGTGTGCACGATCAGCGTGTCACCAGCCTGGAACTTCATGTTGCGGATGTCGTCACCTTCACGGAAGGTTTCGCCATTGCGGTGCAGCGCGATCAGCGCCAGGCCGTAGCGCTTGCGCATCCACACATCGCGGGCCGACTTGCCGATCAGGCCGGAGCCCGGCGGGATGACCACTTCGGCGATGCCGGCCTTGGCCGGTGACAGGTCATCGACGAAGGTACGCAGCGAATCCCGCTTGATCAGGTCGTATTTCTCGACGAAATAGTCCAGATGGCCCGGTGCCGCCACCACGCCCAGCACCATGCCCGGCTGGAACTCGGTGTCCCGCGCCAGTGTACCCGGACCGACCTGGCTGGACTCGCTGCCCACCTTGTTGGCGATGATGCGAATGCGGTACTTGGTCTCCACATCGTCCAGCTTCTGGCCGATCAGCTTGCTGCCGTCGGGGACCACCACTTCGTAGAGCGCATAGTCCAGGTTGTAGATCTCGCGGAAATACTCCATCGGATCGGTCGGCTTGGCACCGGCATCCTCGGTCTTGTGCACCGGCAGCACCCAGCGGCCCGCGAGCACGAAATAGAGAATACCGGCCGCCACCAGCGCCAGACCGATCGGCGTCACCGAGAACAGGCCGAAGGTCTCCATTTCCTGCCCGGCGGGCAGTGCCTGGTTGGAGGTTTCGATCAGGTCGTTGAGCAGGATCAGCGGGCTGGAGCCCACCATGGTGACGGTGCCGCCGAGGATCGCGGTAAAGCCCATCGGCATCAACAGGCGCGACATGGGGATGCCAGAACGGGCCGAGATACGGCTGACCACTGGCAGAAACAGGGCGGCGGCGCCCACATTCTGCATGAACGAAGAGATGATGCCGACAGTGCCGGAAATGATCGGGATGATGCGCTTTTCGGTAGTGCCGCCGATCTTCAGAATGAACGAGGCCACCTTGCTCATCAGCCCCGTCTTGTCGAGTCCGGAACCGATGATCATGACCGCGATGATCGACATCACCGCATTGGAACTGAAGCCGTCGAACAGCCGCTGATTGTCCACCAGCCCCTGTTCCAGCCCCATCAGCGGCGCGAACAGGGTGGTCAGGCCGAGCAGCACCATGATGGACACCGCGGCCACATCCACCTCGACGATTTCGAAGGCGAACAGGTAAATGGTCAGAATCAGAATACCGGACACCCAGGCAATTTCGATGCTCGGCACGATACTGGCAATCCAGGCCGCAAGCAGCGCAAACAGCACTCCGGCGATCCATTGTTTGGGGGTAAGCAGGCCGGAGAAGGCGGATTTCTTCTCCGGCTCCTGATCGGCGGTTTCGGCCGCCACGGATTCACTGCTGGCACTCATGAAGTTTCCTCAAACGCGGCCCGAGCCACATCCACCGCGGCTAGGAGCAGCGCGGTCGGAACTCACCGGGGCAATCATATTCCTGACAAGGCTGTAAACGGTCGCGGCGAAACGGTCGGGAAAAACCGTGCCGCTCATCGAGCCTGATTATCTTGCACGCTCGGATCTCTGTATTCAAATGAACACGCATCGAGTAACATTCCATAATGGAATACAAGAAACTGCCCGACCTGAAAGGCCTGGCCACCCTGCGCGCGGTGGTCGAGCTGGG